>JBEAVX010000658.1:0-3645 GCA_041160755.1 Pseudomonadota bacterium | reverse complement strand
GGCCACCACCACGAGGGCGCCTCAGACGAAGAAGACGACTCGCGCATCCTCGGCCTCAAGCCGATGAACTGCCCGTCGCACATGTTGATCTTCGGCAGCCAGCGCCGCTCGTATCGTGAGCTGCCGCTGCGCATCCACGACCAGGGCGTGCTGCACCGCAACGAGGTGCGCGGCGCTTTGGGCGGCCTCACCCGCGTGCGCCAGTTCTGCCAAGACGACGCCCACATCTTCTGCACCCACGAGCAGATTCAGTCCGAGGTCGCCGACCTCTTGAACCTCGTGCGGAGGGTGTACGAGTGTTTTGGCCTCGGCTTCCAAGCCAAGCTCTCGACCCGTCCCCAAGAGCACCTGGGCTCGGTGGCGCTGTGGGATCAGGCTGAAGAGTCGCTGGAGTCCGCGCTCAAGCAGGCGGGCTTAGAGTACAAGGTCAACGTCGGCGACGGCGCCTTCTACGGCCCGAAGATCGACTTCGACGTGCTCGACGCCTTGGGCCGCGACTGGCAGTGCGCCACGATTCAGCTCGACTTCCAGATCCCCCAGCGCTTTGAGCTGCGCTACATCGGCGCCGACAACGCCGAGCACGCCCCCGTCGTCATTCACCGCGCGATCTTCGGCAGCTTCGAGCGTTTCATCGGCATCCTCATCGAGCACTACGCCGGGGCCTTCCCGCTGTGGCTCTCGCCGGAGCATGTGCGGGTGATGACCGTCTCCGAGAAGAGCCTCAGCCACGGCGCGGCGGTGACCGCGGCGCTCAAGGCGGCCGGCGTGAAGGTCACCTTCAACAACAACGACGACAAGATCGGCAAGAAGATCCGCGAGGGCATCGGCGACAAGGTGCCGTACATGGCGGTCATCGGCGAACAAGAGCTCGAGTCTGGCGGCGTGGCCGTGCGCAGCCGCGACCATGGCGAGCTCGGCGCGATGACCGTCGAGGACCTCATCACGCGGCTTCGGGCTGAGGCCCGGGTGCCCTTCAGCGCGTGAGCGTCGAGCCGCCCGTCGCCGCCGTCAACATCCTCGACCGGGAGAGCCTCCCCTGCGCCTTGTGCGGCGGGGAGCGCTTCGCCGTCGTGTTGAGCGGCGCCCGGGACTGGATCGGGCGGCGGCCCGGGGAGTTTACCTTGGCGCGCTGCGAGGGCTGCGGGCTCATCGCGACGCGGCCGCGGCCCACCCGGGCGGCCTTGGCCTTGTACTACGAGGGCGCCTACTCCGGCAGCGGCGACGCTGGCCTCGCCGAGCACGAGCTCGGCGTGAAGGGCCCCGGGCGTCTGGTGAACGGCTACCGCTTACACGTCATCGATCAGCTCCGAAAGCTCGGTGAGAACGACACCTTGCTCGACGTGGGCTGCTCTTACGGCGGGCTGATGTGGCTCGCCCGCAAACGGGCGGGCTGCGCCACCGTGGGCGTGGACCTCGACGCGGGCGCGCTCAACGCGGCCCACAAGCACCCCCGGGCGAGCTACCACCAAGGCGTCTTGACCGAGCTCAACTTAGAGGCCGGGCGGTTCAACCTCATCACCTTCATGGAGTGCCTGGAGCACGACCTGAGCCCGGTGGAGACCTTACGCGAGGCCAAGCGGCTGTTGGCGCCGGGCGGCGTCATCGCCGTGGAGGTGCCCTGCTGGGAGGGCCTGTGGCGGCCGATCTTCGGGCGCTTCTGGCTGCCCTTGTTGATGCCCCAGCACCTCCACCACTTCACCCCGGCGACGCTGCGGGGCTGCGTCGAGGCGGCTGGCCTTGAGGTGATCGACCACCGGGCGATGTTTTTCCCGGCGGAGGCCACCTTGAGCTTGGGGCAGGCGATGGGCGCGGCCTTGGGAATGCCCGCGCCGGGAGCCCCCCAGAGCGCCGCTCAGCGGGCGCTCGGCGCGGTCATGGGGCTCGTCTTGGCGCTGTTCTGGTGTGTGGTGGAGCTGCCCGCGCAGCTCTTGATGTGGCTCGTGAACCGCACGGGCCACATGATGCTCATCGCCCGGGCGCCCCAGGCGACGCAGCGCTAACCGCGACGCCGCCGCAGCGCGGTGAGCAGGCCGAAGAGCGCGCCCAGCAGGCCGAGGCTCCCCGGAGCGGGCGTCGAGGTCGTGGCGCACGACGCGCCGCCGCCGCCCTTCACCACGCCGTCGCCGACGGGGGTGAGGCGCCAGTCCGGATCCACGCAGTCGGCGACACCGTCGGCGTCGAGATCGGCGAAGCCCTCGTCTACGCTGGCGTCGCCGTCGTTGTCGACACCGTCGCACTCCTCGGGGTCGAAGCAGTCCGCCGCGCCGTCGGCGTCAGCGTCGGCGAAGCCCTCGTCCACGAGCTTGTCGCCGTCGTTGTCGAGGCCGTCGCAGTCCTCCGTCTCTAAGCCGTCGCAGTCGCCGTCGAAGTCGGCGTCGGGCATGCCCTCATCGACCTCTGCGTCGCCGTCGTTGTCGAGGCCGTCGCAGCCCTCGCGGTCGAGGCAGTCCGCGACGCCGTCGAGGTCGGTGTCGGGGTAGCCCTCGTCGATGGTGCCGTCGCCGTTGTTGTCGCGGCCGTCGCAGTCTTCGCCGTCGAGGCAGTCGGCCAGGCCGTCCTCGTCTTGGTCCTCAAAGTCTTCGTCGACGCGGCGGTCGCCGTCATTGTCGAGGCCGTCGCAGTCTTCGCTGTCGAGCTCATCACAGAGGCCGTCGAGGTCGGAGTCGGGCAGCTCCTCGTCTACAGATCCGTCGCCGTCGTTGTCGACGAGGTCGCAGGTCTCGCTGTCGCGGCAGTCCGCGCGGCCGTCGCCGTCGGTGTCCTCAAAGCCCTCGTCGATCTCGCCGTCGCCGTCGTTGTCTTTGCCGTCGCAGGTCTCGAAGTCGACGCAGTCCGCGGCGCCGTCGCCGTCGGTGTCGGTGAAGCCCTCGTCGATGTCGCCGTCGCCGTTGTTGTCCTCGCCGTCGCACTCCTCGGTGTCGCGGCAGTCGGCGGTGCCGTCGCCGTCGGTGTCGGGGTAACCCTCGTCTACGAGGCCGTCGCCGTCGTTGTCGAGGCCGTCGCAGGCCTCGGCGTCTAAGCCGTCGCAGAGGCCGTCGCCGTCTACGTCGATCTGGTCCTCGTCGATGGTGCCGTCGCCGTCGTTGTCGACGCCGTCGCAGGTCTCGACGTCTTGGCAGTCGGCGACGCCGTCGAGGTCAACGTCAGAGAAGCCGTCGTCGTCTACGCCGTCGCAGTTTGAGTCGACGCCGTCGCAGGACTCCTTACGCCCCGGGTGGCGTCGGCTGTCGTCGTCGTCGCAGTCGAGCCCGCCCCAGGTGGTGGTGATGAAGCCGTCGCCGTCGTCATCGGGGTAGGTGGGCTCGGCGAGGAGCAGGGTGACCGCGCCCGCGCCCGCCACGGCGCCGTCGCCCAATGGCGCGCCGATGGCGAGATCAGGCAGGCCGTCACCGTTGAGGTCGCCCCCGGCCATCGCCGCGCCGTGGGCGGAGCCCGCGAGGTTCGCCGTCACGGTGCCCCGGGCGAGGCTCGCCACGGTGCTTGACGCGTCAAGGGCATCCGCGCCGTCGAGCACATAGATCACGTCGAGGTCAGGCGCGCCGACGGCGAGGTCGGGGACGCCGTCATCGCCGAGGTTGACCGCCGCCAGACCCCAACCCAGGCCTTCGCCGCCCGAGCCGGTCATCACGCCATCGGCGGTAGACG
>JBEAVX010000908.1:0-6826 GCA_041160755.1 Pseudomonadota bacterium | reverse complement strand
AGGCCCATCACGCCCAGACCGACGGGGCGCCAGCGCTGGTTGGACGCCGCGGCCTCGGGGGTGGGGTAATAGTTGATGTCGATGACGCGGTCCAAGAACCGCACGGCCACCCGGGCGCAGGCCGAGAGCTTGTCGAAGTCGAACGCGCCATCGACGACGAAGCGCGCGAGGTTGATCGAGCCGAGGTTACACACCGCCGTCTCGCCGTGGCTCGTGACCTCGACGATCTCCGTGCAGAGGTTGCTGGAGTGCACGACGGCGCCGGGCAGAGCCGTCTGGTTGGCCTTGCGGTTGCAGGCGTCCTTGAAGGTCATCCAGCCGTTGCCGGTCTGGGCCAAGGTCCGCATCATGCGCCCGTAGAGATCCCGGGCCTTCACCGAGCGTTGGGCCTTGCCCGCGCGCTCGGCTTCAGCGTAGGCGCGCTCGAAGGCGTCGCCGTAGAGATCGACGAGGTGGGGCACCTCTTTGGGGTCGAACAAGGACCAGTCCTCGTCCGCCTGGACCCGCTTCATGAACAGGTCGGGGACCCAGTTGGCGAGGTTCAGGTTGTGGGTGCGGCGGGCCTCGTCGCCGGTGTTGTCGCGGAGCTCCAAGAACTCCTCGATGTCGGCGTGCCAGCTCTCCAGGTAGACGCAGCAGGCGCCTTTGCGCCGACCGCCCTGGTTCACCGCCGCGACGGAGGCGTCGAGCGTCTTGAGCCACGGAACCACGCCGTTGGACTGGCCGTTCGTGCCCCGGATGAGCGAGCCCCGGGCGCGCACCCGGTGCCAAGCCACGCCGATGCCGCCGGCGTACTTCGAGAGCTTGGCGATGTCGGTGTAGCGCTGGTAGATGCCCTCAAGATCGTCCGAGGGGGACTCCAGGAGGTAACAAGACGACATCTGGCTGTGCCGGGTGCCCGCGTTGAACAGCGTGGGGCTCGACGGCAGGTACTCCAAGGAGGAGATGAGGCGGTAGAGCTCGATGGCCTCTTCAGGGGTGCGGGAGAGGCCGCAGGCCACACGCATGAAGAAGATCTGCGAGGTCTCGGTGACCTTGCGCGTGATCGGGTGGCGCAGGAGGTAACGGTCGTACACCGTGCGCAGGCCGAAGTAGACGAAGAGCTCGGCGCGGCGGTCGTCGATGGCGGCGTCGAGCACGGCGGCGTGCTCGTTCACGAAGGCCGCGGTGACGTCGGAGATGAGGCCCTCGCGGTGGCCCAGGCGGATGGAGTCGGAGAAGGTGCGCACGCCTTGGGCGCGGACCTCCTTCACGAGCACCCGGTTGAGCAGACGCGCGGCGAGCTGGGCCCAGTCGGGCTCTTCAGCGATGAGGCCTGAGCTGACCTGGACGAGCACGCGGTCGAGCTCGGCCTCGCTCACGCCGTCGTAGAGCCCGGCGAACACCCGATCCGCGAAGCGCCGCAGGTCGAGCTGCTCGATGCCGACGCCCATGGGCGCCAGGAGCGTGTGCAGGTTCTCGACGCTCAGGGGGCGCAGGGTGCCGTCCGGGGCCTTGAGGCGCACCGTCGGGCCCGGGGAGAGGTCGTGGGAGAGGTCGGTCTGGTTCTCGTTCGATTGCAGCATCGGAGCCTCAGCGGGAGGTCGGGACGAGGGCAACGGGAGCCTCTCGCGAGCGTGGGGCGTCGCGGGGGGAGGTCTCGGTCAGGGTGAGCGGCGCGGTGTCGTTTTGCGGATACGCAGAAGACCAGGTGAAGAACGCTGGTGATCTTGCGCGGGGAGAGGCCGCGGGGCGCGGCGGGGTCGGCGAGGAGTGGACAGCGGAGCGGGCAGAGATTGGAGCAGCAGGGGGAGCACCGGGAGCACTTGACGGGACAAGAGCTTTGGCCGGAACCCGACCCGAAACTCAACCTATAGTGGTGCGGCGCAGCCCGTCAACACCAGATGTAGTGGTCGAGCGTCAGGAATTCCGGGACCCCGCTTCTCAGGCGGGTTCGCGAGGATTCGGCCTCGATCCACCCGATGATCTCCCGGATCCACAGGCCCCTCGGCTTGGCGCGGCGCGCTCCACGGCCCGTCGAGCTTGGCAAACTTTGTTGGCGCTCTCGCCAGCCTCCCCCAGCGAGACTCAGACGTTCAAGAACGGGAAGCGCGCCCGGTGACGCAGGAGGAGGCCGGGCAAGGCCCGGGGCAAGAGCCGCGTGAGCCAGTCCACGAGCCGGGCGTCGCCTCCGACGAGGATCTCCCCCTCGCCCCGCTGAATCCCCAGGACGATCCGCGCGGCGGCGGCGGCGGGGGCCTGGCCTTGGGCTTGAAGGTAGGCGTGCTCAAGCTCCTTCGCTTGGGGCCGGGCCACCCGGGAGCGGCGCACGATGTCCGTGGCCACGGCGCCTGGCAGCGCGCAGCTCACCTGCACCGTGCTGCCGAGCAGCTCCGCCCGCAGCGCCGCGGTGAAGCCCCGCAGGCCAAACTTGGTGGCGCAGTACAAGGTCTTCGTCGGCATCACCAACATCCCGAAGGTGCTGGAGAGGTTCACGATGGCCGCCTCGGGCCGGCGCTGGAGCTGGGGCAAGAGCCCTTGGGTGAGCACCATCGCCGCGCGCAGGTTGACGTCGAGGATCCAGTCGATGTCGTCCTCTTGAAGCTCCGCCAAGGCCCCGCCGACGGAGACCCCGGCGTTGTTCACCAAGAGGTCGATGTGGCCGTGCTGGGTGAGCAGGCGGCCCGGCAGCGCGCGCAGGGCGGCGCGGTCGGCCAGGTCCACCACCGTGGCGCTGTGGGGCGCGCCGTGCCCCAGCGCCATGAGCTCGGCCACCGCCGCGTTGAGCGCGGCCTCGTCCCGATCGACGAGCGCCACGGTGAGCCCTTGGGCCGCGAGCTCATGGGCCAAGGCGAGGCCGAGGCCGTTGGCGGCCCCGGTGACGACGGCGACCATCCCCGGCTTGAGCTTCATACGGACCACCGGGCGCGCAGCGCCGCGCAGGCCTCGTCCACGGACCCGACGGGCGCGCCGTCGGTGCCGCCCAGGCGCCGGGGCAAGAGCGGCAAGGTCGCCGCCCGCAAGAGCGGCGCGGCGGCCTCGGGCTGGCGCGGGTCAAACCGCATCATCGGCACGGGATCTCGGCACCAAGACGCGGCCAGATCGCGGCGCGCGGCGAGATCCCCCGGCAGGCAGTGCTCGCCATGCACGGCGTCGAAGGCGTCGAGCACCGCCCAGGCCAAGGCCGCCGGGGCCTCGGCGGCGGCTTCGAGCCCCAAGCGCCGTAAGGTCAACATCATCGGCACGGGCTTGGGATCCGCCGCGGCGACGGCGTGGGGCCGGAAGTCGGGCTGGGCGTAGGGGAAGACCTGGGGGTTCAAGGCCGAGAAGCCCGCCCGGCCATAGGCGAGCTGGCGCACGATCGAGGCCTCGTCCGCCGGGTCGATGAGCTCTTGTTCGGCGGCGAGCACCCGCTCATCGTCCTCTCGCGCCCCCGCCGCGCGCAGGAGCGCCACGGGCGCGGCGCGCAGGAGCGCCCCCAAGCCGGATCGGCGCCAGGCCGGGCCGATGAGCACATGGGAGAGCAGCACCACCCACGGCCCCTCGCCTCGGCGGATGACGAAGCAGTCCCGGGCCCCGGCGAGCGCCCCGTCCGCGTCGTGGCACACGAGCAGGTGGTAGGCCACGAAGCGCCCGTCCACGACGCCGTGGCGCCCGAGCCACCCGGCCAAGGTGGCCTTGGCCTCCAGCTCGTTCTTGGGGCCAAACTCGGCGTCTAAGAAGGCGTAGACCTCGTCAAACTCCGGGCCTGGGGCCAAGATCGGCGTGATCGTGAACCGGGCGAGGGCCTCGTCGAGGCGCGCGTTGCGCTCGGCGGGCATCAGATCTTGTGTGGAGAGCACGAGCGGCGTCGGGCGCATTCGACCTCCTCAATCCCCGGCGTTGCGCGGGCAGAACCGCTCGACGAGGGCCTCGGCGGCGTTGCGGCCGTCCAAGGCGGCGCTCACGATGCCCCCGGCGTAGCCCGCGCCTTCGCCGACGGGCAGCAGATCCTTCACCGTCGTCGAGCACAGATCCGCCCCACGCAAGAAGCGGATCGGCGCCGTGGTGCGCGTCTCGGGGGCGATGAGCACGCCGTCATGCCCCGCGAAGCCGGGGATCTGGCGGTCGAAGTGGCGCACGGCGGCGAGCAGGCCCTCGATGAGCGGCGCGGGCAGGGCCTCGCGGAGATCGCTCGGGGTGACGCCTAAGGTGTAGGAGGTGCGCGGGAGGTCCGTCGAGCCGCGCCCGGCGAGGAGGTCTTCGACGCGCTGGGCCGGGGCCTTGAACCCGCCGCCGCCGAGCTTCCAGGCCCGTGACTCGATCTGATCTTGAAAACGCATCCCGGCCAGAGGATCGGGGCCGTCGTAGTCTTCAGGGCGGACCTCGACGATGACCGCGCTGTTCGCCCAGTACGCCCGGCGGTTGGAGTAGCTCATGCCGTTGACGACCACCCGCTCGGGGTGGTTGCTCGCGGCGACGACGGTGCCGCCAGGGCACATGCAGAAGGTGTGGGCGCTGCGGGGCGCCACACGCCCGGGCCGCGCCGGGGGCGACGAGGTGAGCCGGTAGCTCGCCGGGGGCAGGTCTCCCCTCGCCTCGCCATACCGGGCGAGATCGATGAGCCGCTGGGGGTGCTCGATGCGGGCGCCGATGTGGATCGGGCGCTGCTCGGCCGCCGCCCCGGCGTCGAGCATGGCCTGCCAGATGGACCGCGCGCTGTGCCCCGTCGCGACGATCACTGGCGCGCCCCGCAGGGTCTCGCCGTTCGCGAGGCGCACGCCGACGCAGCGCCCACCCTCGACCTCAAAGGCCGTGACCTCGGCGTGAAACCGCACCTCAACCCCCAGCTCGACGAGCCGGGCGCGCATCTTGGGGAGGATCTCCCGGATGCGGTCGGTGCCCAGGTGCGCCCAGCCCTCCTCCAGGATCTCGGGATCGGCGCCGAAGTCGACCAAGCGGCGGAAGATCCAGCCCAGCTCCCCGTCGCGGCGGCGGGTGTAGATCTTGCCGTCGGAGAACGCCCCCGCGCCGCCTTCGCCGAAGACGACGTTGGTGTCGGGGTCGAGCTCGCCATGCCGCCAGAAGCGCCGCACGGCGAAGTGGCGCTCCCGCACGTCGCCGCCGCGCTCCAACAAGGTCACCGGCGCCCCGGCCTCTGCGAGGCGCAAGGCCGCGAAGAGCCCCGCCGGGCCCATGCCGATGACGATGGGCCGCACGTCGTGGGGCCACGACCGGCGGGCCGGGGCGGGCACGTCCACCTCGGAGTAGCGGGCGCGGTCACGCTCGTTGAACGCCCGCACGCCGTGGGCGCCCCGGGCGAGCACCGCGGCCTCATCGACGCCCAAGGTGACGCGGTAGTTCGCCAGCCAGACCGGCGGGCGGCGGCGGCCATCGACGGAGCGTTTGAGCAGCTCCATCTCTAGGATCGCGGCCACGGGGAGCTGCAGCCGCGACGCCAAGGCCTCTCGCGGCTCAGAGCCATCCAGGGGCCATGGGATGTTCGTGATGAGGAGCGCCATGTCTGCCCGGCATATCCCGGCGCTCGCGCAGAGGCCGCTCTTACCCGCCGCTGACACCCGGCAGAGCGGCGCCCAACAACCTCACTATGATGTTTTGCTCCCTCGCTGCTCTGAGGTGTTGATGCATTCGACCGATCCCGACGTCTCGCCGCGCCTCCTTGGCCTGATGAGCTTGCTCGACTTGGCTTCGGAGGCGCTCTGGGTCTGCGACCTTGAGGGGGATCTGCTCTATGTGAACGCCTCGGCGGCCCGTTTTTTTGAGTCTTCGCCCGATCAGCTTCGCGGGCAGAACGTCGTCACGCTGGGGCTCTGCGCCAACGGCCTGCCTTGGGGGCGATTTCTGGACGCCCTGCGCGCCGCCCACGATCTCGCGCGCCCCGCCGCGATGCGCCTTCCATCGGGGAAGATGGTCGATCTTGTGATCCGGGTGAGGCTTGTGACCGTCGACGGCGAGGCGCTGATTCAAGGCGCCTGCGTTGACGTGACCGAGATGAGCCAGCTCGGCGCCGAGCTCTCCACGAAGGCCGCCCACGATCGTCTCCTCCGCGACGTCTCCAACCGCCTCTTGCGCTGCGCCGACGACGCCCTCATCGACGTGATCTGGCAGTCCATCGCCGAGCTGGGCGTCCTCATCCGCGCCTCCTTCGTCGGCCTCATCCAGCGCCACGAGCCCGACGGCCGCGTCGAGCGCATCGCGCGCTGGGGCGTCGAGCCCCGATGGCCCGCCCCGATGGCCGCGACGCTCCCGAAGGACTTTCTGCCGCTCCCGCCGGGCTTCCCCGACGAGCGGATCATCATCACCCGCCCCTACAGCGACGACCCGCGCGCCCCCTTCACCTTGCCGGGGCAGGGCGTCGTCGGGGTGGTCCTCGTCGATCAGGCCCAGATCCTCGGCTACCTCGGCCTGTACTGGGACGATGAGGACACCTTCTGGCGCCAGCTCCACACCATCCGGGGCGTGGCCCAAGGCATCGGCGATCTGCTCGCCCAGGCGCTCTCCCGCCGCCAGCTCCGCGCCGCGCTGCTCGCCCAAGACGCCGAGCGCCGGGCGCTGTTGATGAACCTCCCCGGCGTGGCCTACCGCTGCAGCTGGTCCCCCGAGTTCCGCATTGACGCCCTCTCCGAGAACGCCGCGCTCGTCTTCGGCGCCGACCGTGACGCCCTGATGGGCGCCGGCCTCACCCCGCTCATTCACCCCGAGGACGCCCCTCGGGTGCTCCACGAGGCCCAGCAGGCCGCCCTGCTTCATCCGCGCTGCCAACACACCTACCGCGGGCTCCAGCCCGACGGAGAGTCCCGCGGGGTGAACGACTTCGGCGTCATCCAGCGGAACGCCGCCGGGGAGC
>JBEAVX010000615.1:0-7494 GCA_041160755.1 Pseudomonadota bacterium | reverse complement strand
GGTGATCGACCTCGGTGGAGCCGCCGCCGAGGTCGATCACCACCCGAGGGCCGTCGCCGAGGTGCAGCCCCCGCGCGGCGCCCAGAAACGCGAACTCCGCCTCCTCTTCGCCGGAGATGGTCCGAGGACGAAGCCCGGTCTCGGCGGTGACTTGGGCGAAGAAGTCCGCGGCGTCTGAGGCCCGCCGGGCGCCGGAGGTGGCGCAGACGAGCACGTCCTCCGGACGCACGCCGAGGGACGCGGCGCGCTCGGCGTAGCGGTGGAGCAAGGCCAGGGCGAACGCCGCACGATCCGGGCGAAACCGCCCGCCGTCGCCAAGCCCTTTGCCGAGCCCGACGACGACGGCCTCATCATGGAGCACCCTGCCCTCGCCGTCCACGACCGTCAGCAAGAGGCTGTTGCTGCCGATGTCGATCGCCGCCGAGACGCTCACCAGCTCAGCCGGGGCGACCAGGACGGGTTGGAGTACCCACCTTTGCCTTTGGTGGCCTGCACCTGGTGGCGGCCGTCGGCGGTGCTCATCCAGATGTGGTTCCCGCCGGAGCGGGTCGAGCTGAACGCGAGGTAGCGGCCATCGGGGGACCAGGTCGGGTCCTCGTTGTCGCCTTGGCCTTGGGTGATGCGCACCGCCCCTTTGCCGTCGGTGCCGACGGTGAACACGTCAAACACGCCGTCACGGCTCACGTAGGCGATCTTGTCGCCTTTGGGGGACCAGGCCGGGTCGGTGTTGTGGCCGCCGTTGAAGGTGACGCGCCGGGCGTCGCCGCCGGAGGCCGACATCACGTAGATCTGCACGCCGCCGGAGCGCTCGGACGCGAAGGCCAGCTGCCCACCGTCGGGGGAGAAGGCCGGGGAGACGTCGATCCCCGAGGCGTTCGTGAGCTGGCCCAGGTTGCGGCCCGTCTCGGCCTCCAGCATGAACAGGTCGGTGTCGCCGGAGCCGTTTGAGGAGAGCGTGACCGCGAGGCGGTCCCCGGCGGGGTGCCAGGCCGCGCCGATGTTCACGCCGGGCCGGGCCGAGAGGCGCGTGGTGCGGCCCCGGGCCAGGTCCGCGATGTAGATGTCGGGGTTGCCCGAGCGGTAGCTGGTGAAGGCGATCTTCGAGCCGTCTTTGGACCAGGCCGGCTGGAGGTTGATCGAGCCGTTCTGGGTGATCGAGGTGAAGCCCTCGCCGTCTACATCGACGAGCGCGATCTCTTTGTTGCCCGAGCGCTGGGTGACCACGGCGAAGCGGGTGTTGAAGATGCCGGGCTCGCCGGTGACCTGGAGGATGATCTCATCGGCGATGCGGTGGCCCATGCGCCGGGCCTGGTTGGGGTCGCCGGTGAAGGCCTTCGCGCCGAGCTTGCGGCGGCCGGGCACGTCGTACACCCAGACCTCAGCCCGCACCTTGTCGCCGACGGACTCGACCTTGGTTTTGCCGAGGACCACGGCGTCGGGGACGTCCCAGTCCTCAAACTTGAACTGCCCCGGCTCAAGCCCAGCGCCGGCGGGCTCGATGAAGGCGTCGGGGTTCAACACCTTGAAGTAGCCCGACATCTCCAGATCGTGCCGCACGACCTCCCACACCGTGTCCACCATCGCCGAGCCGCCCGTGGGCTTGGGGATGGCGATGGGCACGTCGCGGTTGCCCGGCTTGTTGACCTCGATGATGAAGTCGGTCTTGGTGGCCTCCTGGGCGAAGCCCAACGGCCCGCGCAGGCCCAGGCTGAGCACCATGAGGCTGATGAGCGTGAGGCTGAGCACACGCAAGGCGCGAGAGAGGCGGGTGGGGATCACTGGATGTCCGAAGGAGAGAAGCTGAGGTTCAAGATCCAGGGCGGGGCGCCGCCGAGCACCTCGGCGGAGGGCTGGGGCACCTGCGGCGTCTTCGAGAGGGCGCGCAGCGCGGCGGCGTCAAACGAGGGGTCGTTGCTGGACTTCTTCACCTCGTACTCCAAGATGCGCCCCGCGCCGTCGATCTTCACCGCCACGAGCACCTTGAGCTTGGGGTTGGTGGCGATGGTGGAGAAGTTGGGCAGGACGGCCTGCTTGACCTTCTCGCCGTACATCGCCTTCTTGGCGTCACCGACTCCTTTGGATGAACCCGTCGCGCCCTCGACACCATCCTCCGACGTCTCCAGGCGATCCTCGGAGCCCAAGGCCGCCAAGGCGTCGCGGCGGGCCTGATCACGCCGCATCTGGTCCATGAGCTCTTGGCGCTCTTTCTCACGCGCCTTGGGATCTCCCTCGGGCTTCGGGGCCTTGGGGTCGTTCAGGGAGAGCGTGGCGTCGCTCGGCGGCGTCGGCGGCGTGACCGTAGGCTCCACCGCGCCCTGGACCGGATCGGGCGTGCGGCTCGCCTTCTGCGGCTGGCGGGTGGTCTGTTTGGGCATCGGCATCAGGCTGACCTCAAGGACCTCGTCGGGGTCGATGAGGGGCTTGGGCGGGCCGGAGAGCTTGCCGCCCAAAAGCAAGGCCGCCGCCACGACGACGTGCAGCCCCACCGACATCGGCAGGGCGGCGCCAGGGCGCAGAGGGTCAGGCTGAAGGACGGACTTCACCATTCCATCTCACTCCGAGGCCGCGCCCGGCTGCGTCACGAGGCCCACCTTGCCGATCCCAGCGGCTTGGGCCACGCTCATCATCCGGATCACCTTCTCATAAGGCAAGGCGCCGTCGGCTTTGACAAAGATGGCCTGGTCGGGGTTCGCCTCACGAATGGCCCGCAGCTTCACCTGGAGCTCTTCGAAGGTGAACTCGCTCTCGTTGATGAAGTATTTGCCGTCTGCGGTCAAGGAGAGGACGAGCTGCTCCTCCTCGGAGACCAGGGGCGGAGACTCGGACTTGGGCAGCTCGATGTCGACGCCTTGCACCATCATCGGCGCGGTCACCATGAAGATGATGAGCAGCACCAACATGACGTCCACGAAGGGCGTCACGTTGATCTCCGCCATCATCCCGCCGCGATCACCGCCGCTGCTCATGCCCATCTGAACCCCCGCTCAGCGCCCGCGAAAGTGGCGCTTGACGATGTTGAGGAAGTCCGACGAGAAGTTGTCCATCTCGTTGTTGAGCACGCGGATGCGGCTGTTGAAGTAGTTGTAGGCCATGACCGCCGGGATGGCCGCCGCGAGCCCGACCGCCGTGGCGATGAGCGCGTGGGCGATGTCGGGGCCGACGGTCTGAATCGAGGCGCTGCCCGTGGCGCCGATGCGCTGGAAGGCGCGCAAGATGCCCCAGACCGTGCCGAAGAGGCCGATGAACGGGCCCGTGGAGCCCGTGGTGGCCAGAAACGGCACCATGCGCTCCAGGCGGGTCAGCTCGACGGTGCCCGCGCGGCGCAAGGAGCGGGTGAGGTTGTCCGTGGCGTCGGCGCTGGCCGTCGGCGCGGCGCCGGGGGGCTGGCCCTCAGAGCCGGAGGTGAGCTTGTGAAGCTCGACGTAGGCCGCCTTAAACATCTCGGCGATGGGCGAGTCGGGGTAGAGGCTGGCCTTCTCGTAGACCTGATCCAGCCGACGGCTCTCCCAGAACAGCTTGAGGAACTCCGCGGACTGGTCGGACGCGCGGCGCAACATCCGCGCCTTGTCGAAGATGATGTACCAACACACCACCGACATGCCCAACAAGGTGAGCAGGACGAGCTGCACGATGAGGTCGGCGTCGAGGAGCAGCTCGACGATGCCGGGCTGGGCGGTGCCCGGTTCGGCCACCAAGAAGACGGTGATGATGCCATCCATGCGGAGATGGACCTCTCAGGTGCGGTTTTTGGGCTCAATGGGGCCGCTCGCGCGGCGCCCGCTCCAGGCGCTCATCCCACCGTTGACGGTGTAGATGTCGTGACCCCCGATGGAGGTCATGAACTCCGCGGCGGCGGCGGAGCGGTCTCCGGCCTGGCACACGAAGATGAGCTGCTGGGTCTGCTTGAGCTCGTGATAACGATGGGGGAGCTCATCCACCTGGATGTGGATGGCGTCGGGGGAGCGGTCGGCCTCGACCTCGGAGCGCGTGCGCACGTCGACGAGCAGGTACGGGGAGCTCGGCTGGTCGAGGAGCTTCTCGGCCTCGGCGGACGTGATCTCTTGCACGAGCTGGGCGGGCTTGCCTGGGTCTCGCACACGCGAGGCGCCGGGCTGGGCGGCGGCGGGGCCAGCGCCCGCACGATCCTCCTCAAGCTCGACTCCTTGGGCGGCGGCGACGGCGCGCAAGAGCGTGATCACCTCGGGGAAGCCGCGCTCGGAGAGGCGCACCTTCTGGTCTTTGCCGACGAGGAAGACCGCGTCGCGGCACATCGGCAGGGCCCGCCGAGAGGCGCCGAAGGCCCGGGCGGTGAGCGCGAGGGGGTCGTAGACGAAATGGAACTGCACGCGGAAGTGCGCGCGCAGCTCGCGGAGGCGGTCGGTGCGGTTGGTGTTCACCGCGAAGATGACCGTCTCCAGCGCCTCAAAGCGGGCGCGGGCGGCTTCTAGTTCCTTGACAAAGCGCTCCGTGGCCTCGCCCTCATCGGCGAAGAACACGAGCAGCACGTTGAGGTTGCCCTCAAAGTCCCGCAGCTTGATCCAGGTGCCATCGTCGGCGGTGAGCGACAACGGCGGCGCCAAGGCCCCTTCTGGCAGGGGGCTCAGTCGCAGCATGTCTCGGATGACGCCCATGGGTGCTTCCTCTTGATCCATTCTCGCGCGCGGGGTCTAACCGGTCGAGGGGGACTTCGCTTGTGGGGGGACGACCTCAGCCTCTGTGGCGTCGTCTAAGGGCTCGCCGGTCCAGGTGCGGCGCAAAACGGCCTGAAGGCGCGCGGCGCGCTCACCCAAGGATCGGCGCGCGGAGAGGGTCGAGCTGGCGACGGAGAGCCCCGGCACGAGGCGCATCACCCGGCGCAGGGCCACAGAGACGAGCTTGTCGCCCGTGGCGCGCACGGCCCAGCCGACCGCTTGGGGCGCGGCGGGGAGCTGCTTGGTGATGACCGCGGGGAGATCCCGAACCCGGAGCGAGGGGCCGCCGGGCTCGGGCAAGGGGAGCTCTAAGGCGGCGGCCAAGGCGCGGCGTAAGGCGAGCTGCCCGGCCTCGCTCTCGGGGTCGAGGCCATAGACGACGGCGAGGCGCTGGCCGAGGCGCAAGAGGTGAACGAGGGAGGCGACGAGCTCCGGCGGCACCCCGGCGGCGCCCCCGAAGGCCCCGGCGGCGCCGATGAACCCCGCGCGGCTGCGCGAGCGCGCGATGAGCGTCTCGGCGGAGCGATCGAGCTCGAAGAGCTCTGGGGACTGGCCGCTCGTGGGGTCGTAGTAGACGAGACCTTCGGCCTCTAGCTCACGGCGGATCTCTCCGGCGCTCAAGGAGACAGAGCCGTAGATCGACGTGATCAAGTCCACGTCGAGCCGCTCTTGCAGCGCGTCTTGAAGGGGCGACCAGATCGCCATCCCGAGCCTCACTTTCCCCCTGCTTAACCCAGCGCGGCCCCCCGCGACGGAGATCGGGGCCTCGGCGGGCACGATCGCGCGAACGCCCGCGTGTGGGGGTCTGAGGCCGGTCTGCTGGGGGCCGCGTCGGGCCCGGTCAATCCTGAGTCGGCTTGGGTTCGCCTGCGCGCGGGGGCCGGGCTATAGGGCCGACGGAGGTAGGAGTGCACGCCGAACCTGCTGTGGACCTCTCGGGGCTGCTGGCTTTGCCCTTGGGCAAACGAATCGGCCCCCTCACGACACTGGCCCAGACGCTCGTAGACCGGCAGGACGCCGGGGACGAGCTCGACACCGCGACGCGCGACGCGGTGGTTCAGGGCATCATTGAGCTCATCAACGCCTGCGCAGGCACCGGAAAAGAGCGCCTCGCGCTCGGTGAGGCCCTTGGCCGCCTGGGCGACCCCCGCCTGCGCAGCCCGTCGAGCGCCGACTACTGGGCCACGGTCGCGGTCACCGACGGCGATCTGCTCGTCGGTCGTTACCCGGTCACCACCGCCGAGTGGCAAGAGTTCGCCCGCTCCGGCGGCTACGAGCGCGACGAGCTGTGGTCCCCCGAGGGCCTCGCCTGGCGCGGCTCCGGCGTGCGGCTGTGGCCTGAGCTCGCCACCCGCCCCTCCGTGGCGCACCTCATCATCCCCAACCAGCCCGTCGTCGGCGTCACCTGGCACGAGGCGAACGCCTACGCCAAGTCCCAAGGCGCGCGGCTGCTCACCTTCTCCGAGCGCCTCGACGTCGTGCGTGGCCGCGAGAAGCGCCCCTACCCCTGGGGTGAGCCCTTCGGCCAAGGCAACGCCAACACCGCTGAAGAGGTGCTGGAGAAGCCTTCAGCCATCGGCCTCTACATCTCCGACCGCACCCCCGAAGGCGTGTCCGACCTCGCGGGCAACGTCGCGGAGTGGACGGCGGACGAGATGGGCGACGAGCGGGTGATCGCCCCCGGCTCCTGGAAGCAGGTGTCGATGGCGGCCTGGGCCAAGGCCCGGCACTTTGAGCCCCCCGACGCCCGGCAGATCGATCTGGGCTTCCGGATCTGCCGAGACCTCTGATGCGGGATCGGTTCGTGGCGATGGTCGAGTCTACCCAAGACTCGATCTGCGCGGCCATTGAGGCGCTGGACGGCGGCGCCACCTTCGTCGAGGACCGCTGGGAGCGCCCCGGCGGCGGCGGCGGTCGCTCCCGCGCGCTGCAAGAGGGCCGGGTGTTCGAGAAGGCCGGGGTGAACGTCTCGGCGGTCTTCGGCACCTTGACCGACGCCGCCGCGGCCGCGATGCGCGCGAGCCACCCCAAGCTGGGCGACGAGCGCCGCTTCTTCGCCACGGGCGTGAGCCTGGTCTTGCACCCGCACAACCCCATGGCGCCGACGGTTCACGCGAACTACCGCTACTTTGAGCTGGGCGACGGCGCCGAGCCCGGGTCGTGGTGGTTTGGCGGCGGGGCGGATCTCACGCCGAGCTACCTCTTCGACGAGGACGCCGCCCACTTCCACCGCGTGCACCGAGACGCCTTGGCCCGGCACGGCGCTGAACACTACCCCCGGTTCAAGCGCTGGTGTGACGACTACTTCCACATCCAGCACCGCGGCGAGCGGCGGGGTGTCGGCGGCATCTTCTTCGATGACCTCGCCGGGGACGACCGCGAGGCGCTGTTCGCCCTGGTCTCGGACTGCGCCGGGGCGTTTCTGCCCGCGTACCTGCCCATCCTCCAGCGTCGGTTTGAGCTGCCGTATGACGAGGCGAACAAACGCTGGCAGCAGCTTCGCCGGGGCCGCTACGTCGAGTTCAACCTCGTCTGGGATCGGGGCACCTTGTTCGGCCTGCGCACCGACGCCCGGGTCGAGAGCGTGCTGATGTCGTTGCCGCTCACCGCGCGCTGGGAGGTAAACGCCCAGCCCGAGCCCGGCAGCGAGGAGGCCCGCCTCGTGGCGGTCCTGCGGGAGCCTCGGGACTGGCTCTGAGCGCGGCCCCTCAGAGGTCGCCGACGCTGATGTGGAACCGCAGCAGCTCCTCCCCCCGCGCCTCGGCCCAGGGGTAGAGGCGATAGCCGGGGTTCAGGGCCAGAT
>JBEAVX010000613.1:0-11888 GCA_041160755.1 Pseudomonadota bacterium | reverse complement strand
CTGTGAGGGCGGCTCGTCAAGCGCGCTCTACCTCGACGGCGGGGCGCTCTGGGACAACCCCACCCTGCCTCGGCTGCTCCCCCAGGACCGCCGCGCCCTGGTGATGCCCCTCGTGGACGCCCAAGGCGTGATCGGCCTGCTCACCTTGGTGAGCGCCGCGAACACCGCGGTCCCCTCGCCGACCCTCGGCGACGACCCCTCGATGACCCTCATCGTGGACGTGCTCGCGCGGGCCCTGCACCGGCTCAACGTCGCCCAGCAGCGCCAGGCCCAAGAGCGCGCCACCTTAGAGCTCATCGAGCGCCTCAACTGCACGATGTACCGGTGCCGCGTGGATGACGCGTGGACGCTGGAGCTCATCGGGCCCACCTGTGAGGAGCTGCTGGGCTACAGCGAGCAGACCTTGCTCGACGCGGGCGCGCCGAGCTTCCGCTCGTTGTTTCACCCCGACGACCAGGAGCGGGTCTGCGCCGAGGTCCGCGCGCAGCTCCGCGTGTCCCAACATTTCGTCGCCGAGCTGCGTGTGCGCAACCGGGAGGGCGAGGAGCGGTGGATGTGGACCCACGGCCGCAGCCTACGCGACGCCGCCGGGCGCCTCACCAGCCTTGAGGGCTATCTGTTTGACACCGATCAACAGAAGCGCGCCGAGCGCGAGCGAGACGAGCTGTTCTTGCTGAGCCCGGATCTCCTCGCCATCGTCGATATGGAGACCACCCTTCAGCGTTACAACCCAGCCTGGGGCGCGTCGCTGTGGTACACAGACGCCGAGCTCCTTCGCCTGCGGCTCTCCTCGCTCATTCACCCCGACGATCTGCCCGTGTTTGAGCTGGTTCGCCAGCAGACGACCGTCGACAGCCAGTTCTTCCACGTCGAGACCCGCGTGCGCCGCAAAGACGAGGACTGGCGCTGGATCTCCTGGAGCGGGTCCGTTCGCGCCGCCGAGGGCCGGGTGTTTGTGGTGGGTCGTGACGTGACCGACCTCAAGATCGCCGCCTCAGAGCGCCAACAGATCGAGGCGCGGCTGGCGACGATGCAGCGTCTGGAGGCCCTCGGCGTCATGGCCGGAGGCTTCGCGCACAACTTCAACAACCTCTTGAGCACGATCCTCGGCGCCGCCGAGCTGCTGCGGCGCAAGACCGCCTCTGTGCCAGGTGCGGAGCTGGAGCTCGACCGCATCGCCGCCGCCGCCCATCGTGGCGCCACCCTCGCGGGCCAGGTGCTCACCTTCGGGCGGCGCCGCGTCGCGGATGCCCGCCCCATCGACCTCAACGAGCTGGTGAGCGACAGCCTCAACGTGCTCCAGCGGGTGATGCCCGTGGACGTGCGGGTGCATCGTGCGCTCCAGGCGTCTCATGCGGTGCTCGGTGAGCCCGCGCTGCTGGAGCAGGCCCTCGTTCACCTCATCTCAAACGCGCTGGACGCGATGCCAAACGGAGGAGACCTGCGCGTGAGCACGGAGACGATCAAGCCCAGCGCCATCGACCTGCGACAGCTCGGCCTGCGTCCAGGCGAGTTTACAGAGCTGCGCGTCGAGGACACCGGCAAAGGGATGGACGAGAAGACCCTCACCCAAATCTTCGACCCCTTCTTCACCACAAAGTCTCCCGGCGAAGGCACGGGGCTCGGTCTCTCGGTGGTGTATGGCATCGCGGAGGGGCATGGCGGCGCGGTGCTCGCGCACAGCTCGCCCAGCTCTGGCACGATGGTGCGTCTGTTGTTGCCTGTGTCGGGCGGCGCACGAGACGCCGACCCCCAACCCCAAGAGACGCCCGACGAGGCACGCGCGCCGACCGGGCGCCGGGTGATGCTCGTCGAGGACAACGAGGACCTTCGAGAGCTGATCGTCGATATCCTCAGCCTCGACGACTATGAGACGACGGCCACGCTGACGGCCTCGGACGCGCTCAGCACGCTCCAAGACGAGCCTCACCGCGCGGATCTCCTGATCACCGACGTCGTGATGCCCGACATGAACGGCGTCGAGCTGGCTCGGCAAGCCCGGCTCACCCGACCCTCGCTGCGGGTGCTGTTCATCTCGGGCTACGCCTGGAATGAGCTGGTGAACCGCCGCCATCTGAGCCCTGATGAGCACTTCTTGCGCAAGCCGTTCACGCCGAATCAGCTCCTGGAGGCGGCCAAGCGGGCGTTGGGCGGCTGAACCGTCAGAGCGTCACCACCCAGAGCCAACCCTCTGGGAGCTCGACCAACAGCCGCAGGTCTTGGGCGTCACCGACGGGCACACGAAGGTCCAAGGCGCCGCCGTCGGGCAGCATGATCGGCACAAACCGCCAGTAGCCGGGGGCCTCGGCGATGGCCAAGGTGAGGCCCGTGGGCGAACCCCACGCCGTCGGCGGGAGCTGCCCCCGAACACGCAGCTCACCGCGCCGCACGCGCGCCTTGACCTGCACGGGCGTCGGCGCAGACCGCCAGCCCTCGGGTGGGGATCCGACACAGTCCCGAGCCAGCGTTGGGACATAGGGCCAGCCCGGGCTCGTCACCCGGCGGGCGAGGCTGTGGGCCGATCCTGGCGTCTGAGGGCCCAGCCAGGTGAGCTGGGACGACCACAACGGCAGGTCCAGCGCGCGCTGCCCGGTCTGGAGATCCGTGACGACGAGGGCGCCGAAGGCCGTCGCCCCTGGGGGCCCCGCGCCGGCGGCGGCGTCGTGCCAGGCCTCCAAGGCGCCGTCGCGGCTGACCAGGGCCACGACGGGGCCGGGGTGAGACGCGCCGACGAGCCGCACCTGGGCGGTCCAGGGGTCGATGACGAGCACCCGGCCGTCGAGATACCCCAAGGCCACATCCTCGCCCGCCCACGCCATCGCGCTCACCGGCCCCGGCGCCAGGGGCAAGGGGGTGAGGTAGTCGGCGTGACGCTCCCAGCGGGTCAAGGATCCGTCCTCCCGCACGAGCAGGGCGCCGCGTCTGTCGATGGGCGCGCCAAACTGCACAGAGAACGGCGCGGCGAGGCCGTCCAGCTCACGCCCCGCGTCGTCTACGATACGAAGCGCGGTCATGGGCATCCCGCCGGGCATCGGCGAGAGCGAGAGGGTCAGCCCGTCACGCTCGGCGAGGGTTTGTCTCGGTGGGGTCGCGTCGCAGGGGAGCTCCGTGGCCCAGAGCGTGGCGAGCGTCCACAGGGCGATCACCTCGCCCCCACGCGGGCGAGCTCGGCGCTGAGCACCTTCTTCGTGGCGTCGCTCGTGCGCGTGAGACGGGCGAGTCGTGTGGGGTCGGGGCAAGCGCCCGCTTGTTTGAGGGCGCGCTCCCACTCGGCGCATTGGGCGTGGATCCGAGACGCGCCCAAGGTCGCGGCGGCGCCCTTGAGCCGGTGCAGCGCGCGGGCGAGCTCCTCGGCGTCGCCCTCCTCGTCAAGGCGCTGAATTCGGGTGAGATCCCGGGGCAGCTCCTCCAAGAACGCGGCCAGCACACCGCCCAGCGGGCTCGGCTCGCCGGGCGGCGCCAGAGACTCCAGCTCCAAGAGCGGGGTGAGATCCAGGAGCGGGAGCGCCTCGACGCTCGGCTCGTCGGCGGTGAGCGTCTGACGCAGGGCGTGCAGCGGCGGCATCAAGGCGTCGCGGCGGCGCTCCTCTGTGTCTCTGGAGTCGGTGACCCAGCGGGCGAGCACCCGCCCGAGGCGCACGAGGTCGATGGGCTTGGCGATGAAGTCGTCCATCCCGGCGCCGATACATCGCTCACGGTCCCCACGCAGCACATGGGCGGTCATCGCGATGATCGGCACGCGGCGACCGTCTCCTTCGGCGGCGCGCACTCTGCGCGTGGCCTCAAACCCGTCCAGCACGGGCATCTCGCAGTCCATGAGCACCGCGTCATACCCTCGGGTGCTCATCGCCTCCACGGCCTTCGCGCCGTTGTCGACGACGTCCACCTCGTAGCCCAGGCGGCGCAACATCGCGGCGGCGACGCGCTGGTTGACGGGGTTGTCCTCGGCGACGAGCAAGACCCCCAGCGACTCATCCCAGGTGACCACCCCGGCGCTGCGCGCGGCGGGGGCGGGCGCGCCTTGGAGCTGGGCGAGCAGGAGCCGCGCCGTGGCCTCGACCTCGGCGGCGGACGCGGGCAAGGCCAAGGTCCCGAGGGCGTTCGCGTCGTGGCGCAGCGCCTCATCATCACGACGCCGAGGGCCCGTGAGCAGCACCAAGGCGCCGGGGAAGCTCAACGCGCGAGGATCACGCAGGTCGAGGAGCTCCACGTCGATGAGCGCCGCGTCGGGGGCCCCAGCGCCGCGCACCCGGGCGGAGTCGAGGCTCGCCCCGGCGATGACCGTCGCGCCCCAGGCCGAGAACAGTCGGGTGAGGGCCTCGACGAGCGCCGCGCTCTTGTGGGCGATGAGCACCCGGCGACCGCTGAGGTCAGGGTGCTCTGCGGAGGTTGGCGTCCCAGCGGGGGTCAAGGGCAGCTCAAACCAGAACGTCGAGCCGCGCTTGGGGCGGCTGATGACGCCGATCTCGCCGCCGAGATGCTGCACGATCTGCCGCGAGATCGCGAGGCCGAGGCCCGCCCCGCTCACCTGCCGCGCGCCCCCACCTTCGGCCTGGGCGAAGGCCTCAAAGATGCGCGCCTGGTCCTCCTCGGAGATGCCGACGCCCGAGTCGGTCACCTCCACGCGCACACGCTCGCCGAGGCTGTGCTCGCGGAGCATCACCCGCACCACGACGTCCCCTTCATCGCTGAACCGTGTGGCGTTGCTGAGCAGGTTGGAGAGCACCTGGCGCACCCGGGCGGGATCCCCGCGGACCTCGGAGGGCAAGGCGGGGTCGATCATCGCGACGAGGTTGAGATCACGACGCCAGGCGCGCTCGGAGTGGAGGTCGACACACTGCTCCACCACGGCGCGCAGGTCGTAGCGCACGTCGTCCACCTCCAGCTTGCCCGCCTCGATGCGGGAGAGATCGAGGAGCTGATCGACGATCTCCAACAGCGCCTCACCGCAGGCGGCGATCGTCTCAAGCTGCTGGCGCTGGCGATCGGTCACCTCGGAGTCCAAGAGCAAGCTCGACATGCCGAGCACGCCGTTGAGCGGGGTGCGGACCTCGTGGCTCATGTTGGACAAGAACCGCGCCTTGAGCTGGTTCGCCCGCTCGGCCTCCTCCCGGGCGCGGGCGGTCTCGGCCAAGGCCTCGCTGAGGCGCTCCTTCACGGCGACGGCGCGCTGGCGGCGCGTCTCGGCGACGGCGAAGAAGTAGAGCGTCGCCAACGCGAAGAACAGGCTGCCCCACGCCAAGGCCGTGAGGCCGTCCCAGCGGCGGTCCATCTGGGCGTCCAAGGTGGCGCTCGCGAGGCGCTGGGCCTGGATGAACCGCTCCAGGGACAACGACAGCGCGCGGCGATCGGCCAAGGAGTCGCCGCCGGAGGGCTCTTGCGCGCCCGCGAGGGGCGAAGGCCGGCCGGTGAGGCGCTGATGCTGGGCGTCGAGGTTCTCCACCCGCGCCCGAAGCCCCAGGACGGGCTCCCCACCCAAGGCGGCGTCGAGGAGCGCCTCGGCCTCTTGTTTGAGCGCGGCCCGCTGGGCGAGGCGCTCGCGGCCCTCGGTGACGCTGGCGCTCAGCCACGCGGCGAAGACACCGAACAGGATCACGAGCGCGAGGCTCACCTTGAAGGTCCAAGGCAGGGGCCCGAGGCGCAGCTCTACCCCGGCGCCGTCCGGCGCCTCGATGTCCGCGTCATCCGTGGGGTCTGGATCCGTCACGACCCCAGAGCCTACACCATCCCCTGGCGTGAAGGCACCCCCACGCAACAGATTGGCGCCAAACCGCGCCCCGTCGTGGGTAAGATCCGATCCGTCCACACCTTCACGGCGCCCCGTCGTGGCGTGGCGACCCGGAGCCCCATGCGCCGACCGCGCTCTGACCGCTTTGACCCGCCCTTCATCGGCCACCTGCCCGCTGAGGTGCGCTAATGGACTGGGCGATGGCGCAGCGGCACCTTCAGGACACCTGGGGCCTCGCCCGGTCCAGGCGGTGGCGCGCCCTGGCCCACACGCTCCGTCGAGGGTCCGAGGTCTACAGCCTCGTCGCCTGGACGCTCGTCGGCCGGGCGCTGGACCACCTGCTCAGCCCAGGGTTTCGCCGTCAAGAGATCCACGCGCCGGTCTTCGTCATCGCGCCGCCCCGCAGCGGCACGACGCTCTTGTTCAACCTCTTGGAGCAAGACCCGGCCTTCGTCGCGTCCCCGCTCTACGCCACGGCCCTGCCCGCCCTGAGCCTTCAGCGCCTCGTTCAAGGGATCGCCGCCGCCGACGCGCGGCTCGGCGGCGCCCTCGGCCGAGCGTTCGAGGCCTGGCAGACGCGCGCCTTCCTCCCGACCGACCACATCCACCGCGTACGATTCACCGAGGTCGAGGAGGACACCTTTCATTTCGGCGCGCAGCTCGCGGACATCGGCTCCACCTACGTCTTTCCAAACCTGCACAGACTCCCCGACCAAGGAATGCTCGATGATCGCCCCAGGGACGTTCAAGACCGGGTGATGGACTTCTACGAGGGCACGATCCGCCGCACCCTCTACGCCGCGCCGGGGCGTCGATACCTGGCCAAGAACGTCTACTCCGGCGGTCGCCTTGACCTGCTCGACCGGCGTTTTCCCGACGCCCAGCTCATCCACATCGCCCGCCACCCGGCCAAGGTCATCGCGTCGGCGACGAACCTCGTCTGGATGCTCACCCACGCCCGGGGCGACGAGCAGAAAAAACCCCGACCGCCGCACCCCCTCTGGCGGGCGGTCGCGTTCCACTTCGTACAGATCTACCGACGCATCGTCGCGTTTGAGGCCAAGGCCGATCCCCGCCGCTTCAAGACCCTGCGATACGACGCGCTGGTGAAGGACCCAAAGGCCGCCGTAGACCAGCTCTACGACCACTTCAACTGGCCCCGCGACGCCGGCCATGAGGCGCGCCTCACCCACGCCATGACCGAGCGCGCCACCCTTCGGCTGCACGACCGCAAGGCCAATCACTACCGCCTCGCGGACTTCGGGATCACCGAGGCTGAGCTAGAGGCGGCGATGCCCGAGGTGTATGAGCGGTATGGGTTTGAGAGGGGTGCCTAAACCCCTCGTCAAACGACCGCTGATCTCCGCCAAGCCGCCGTCAGCGCCGCCGCCGCGAAGATCATCCAGGCGCCCCCCGGCGGGACCGAGCCGCAACCTCTGGACGTGTCCGCGCAGGGGTTAGCGCCGGTGTCCCCGTCGTCGCAGTCTTCTTCGGCCGGCCCGTCTGGGCTAGAAGCGGCGTCTGTGAGCGGGTCACAGTCCTGGTCGATCCCGTCGTTCCAGACCTCGGAGACGCTGGGCGAGACGCCAGGGTCGCTGTCGTCGCAGTCGTCGCCCCCCCAAGACACGGCGTCGTGGCCGTCGAAGTCGGCGTCGAAGTCGGACGCGCCGTCGCAGTCTTGGTCTACGCCGTCGTACCAGCGCTCCTCCGCGGACGGGTAGGCGCTCGGGTCGGTGTCGTCGCAGTCACCTCCGCCCTCGATGATCGCGGCGTGACCGTCCGCGTCTTGGTCGGAGTCGTCGTCTCCTGCGCAGTCTTGGTCGATGCCGTCGTACCAGATCTCGGTCGCGCCGCTGTACACGTCGTCGTCGGTGTCATCACAGTCGTCGACGAGCGCGCTGTGGCCGTCGTCGTCCAGATCATCGTCAAACAGGGTCAGCGGGGAGGGGCTCACCCAGATCCACTCCACGTCATCGCCGCCGTCTGCACAAGCGCCAACACCGCCGTACCAGGAGGCGCCGTCGATCTCGACGGCGACGTAGAGCCACTCGGGGAGCTCGGCTTGAGGGGTGGCGCCTGTCCAGCGCCCCGTGGCGACCTCGGTGAGCGGCCAGCGCGTGTCGGGGCCGACGAGCTCGACGGAGAGCACATACGGCGCGCGGTCGCTGGGGAAGTTCACCTCCGCGTCGAGGTCGGCGTCTTCGGGGACGTTGAGCGCATCGCCCAGACCGCCCAGATACACACCTTTGGCGGACCACCCGAGGGTCAGCGGGAGCTGCGGCCCGGTGGTGATGTAGGTGCTGCGATCGATGATGGCCGACCGAATCGAGGCGCGGTTGAAGGTCTCGGTGGCGTCGAGCACGACGACGGTGAGGCCGCCCGCGTAGAGGTGCGTCGGCTGCTCGGTGTCGAGGTTACAGACCTCGCCAGGGCGGGTGTCGTGGGAGTCTGTGCCGCCCACAAACCCAAACATGAGGTTGTGGCCTGAGGGGTCGAGCGCCTCGTGCACAGTCGAGGTGGTCACCAGACCGGCGCCGGGCACGTCGTAGCCGAGATCGTCCAGGCTGCTGCCGTGCTCGGAGTACACCTCAACGGCGGGCTCCCAGGTGGGGTTAAAGCAGCTCCAGTCGTTGTCCATGGGACGCTGCACGGCGGGGTGATGGGGCACGAGCATCGCGCCGCCGGTGACCTGGTCCACCTTCTCCATGAGGGTCCAGATCGAGTCGCAGGACCGCATCACCGAGGTGCTCGTTCGGCGCAGATCGGCGAGCTCAAGGTCCACCAGCTCGTCGTTCTCACCAAACAAGAGCATCGTCTTGTGACCAAACTCTACAGAGCTCCCGTGCTGGGTGAAGGCGATCTCACCGGCCGGGATGGTGATGAAGCCCCCGGCCTCATCGTTCGCGGCGAGCACCGCCGCGTGCAGCACCAAAAAGTCCGCCGCGTTCACCGAGGCCGCGGAGTTGATGTGGTCGGTCAGCGCCACGAAGTCGAGGCCGTTGTCCTTCGCCGTGGTGAACACGTCGGCGAAGTTGCCGCAGGAGCCGTCGCAGTCGCCCATGTCCGCCGAGCCGCCGTCGCCGGAGAAGCCGGTGTGGGCGTGCAGATCTCCGTAATAGAAGACCTGATCAGAGTAGGTCTCCGCGGCGAGCGCGGCGCCGCCGGAGAGCCAACCGGCGAGAAGGCAGGGAAGGAGCATGGGCTTGATCCTCGTCGTCGAGTAACATACAACATCTTGACAACCGACGCCAGGGGATCTTCCCGAACAACTCTGTTGGGTTAGGGGTGGGCGATGACGATGAGCGTGCCCGCGCGCCGGTGGGCGACCTCCAGGCAGCGGCGCAAGGTGGCGGGGTCCAACGCGGCGAAGCTCTCGTCCAAGATCACCAGATCCGCACCTTGAAGCAAGGCTCTGGCGAGGTACACCCGACTGCGCTCGCCGTGGGAGAGCTGCCAGCCCGACTCCCCGACAAACTGGGCGAGGCCCGAGGGCATCTTCTGCAGGAGCGGGCCGAGGCCGAGCTCCTCCAACAGCGCCCGGGCGGCGTTCAGGTCATGGGGCTCGGCGGGCCACTCCCCGCCCAAGAGCACGTTGAACGCGAGGCTGTGGGTGAAGACGTAGTTCTCGTGAAACTGTGGCGCGGCCACGGCGGCGCCGCGCCAGCGCCCCTCGCCAAACGTGCCCAGATCAAGGCCCCGCAGCAGGAGCAGCCCGGCGTCGGGGGGTCGCTGGCCCGAGAGCAAGGCCGCGAAGGTGGACTTCCCACCGCCGGACGGGCCGCCGAGCAGCACCCGGTCCCCGGCGTAGAGGCTCATCTGCACGTCATCGAGGGTGGGACGGCTCCGGCCAGGCCAGGTGAACCGTAGGCCTTGGGCGCGCAGGAGCAGCTCGCCGGGCCTCGGCGCGGCGGGGTTCACCCGGAGATCCCCGAGGTTTGGCGCGGCGCGGGCGGCCCGGGCCAGGGGCTCGATCGCCCGCCAAGACACCGCCGCCGCGATGAGCCCGTCCAACGAGGCGTTCACCCCCAGGAGCGCGCCTTGGGCGAGCATCACGCCGCCGACGCCCAAGGCCAGGGCCTCCGCCGAGAGCGCGCCCAGCGCGAACACGCCGCCGAGCGCCGCCGCCGCGAGCACGGTGAACCCGCCGCCGAGCAGGGCGTGCAGGAGCAGGCGGTGTCGATCGAGTCGCTCCACGCGCAGGTGGTGCTCGGCCAGCGCCTCGTCTTCGCCCGCCGTGCGCCGTTCGGGGCGCGCCTGGGCCAGCCGGGTGCGGTGGCCGACCATTCGTTCGACGAGCAGCCCCGCGAGGGTGAGCCGACCGTCGGTGAGCTGGGCCGTGAGCCGCCCACCCCGCACAGTCGCCGCGACGAGCGCGATCAAACACACCACGAACAGGGCCAAGAGCGCCGGGCCTGCGGGCGCGATCCACAACACCCCCGCCGCGACGAGCAGATCCAGCGCCCCAAACACCGCGCTGAGCCCGCCGGAGAGCACGAGATCCTCGATCGCCTGGGACTCCGAGATCCGCGCCAACGACCCACCGGAGCCGTTGCGGCGGTGATGTTCGGGGTCGAGGTTCATCGCGCCGCGCAACAGCAGGCGCTTGACCGCCGCCCCGCCCAACAGCGCGAGCTGGCCTTGTTGCCAAGCGCCCCACTGCCCGATGACGAGGCCCGTGAGCCCCACGAGCGCCCAGCCGCCGACCCACGCCGGGCTGAGCTGGCCCGAGAGCGCGCCTCCGCCGATGATCACCCACGCGGAGAGCCCCAACACGAGGCCCACCGCCCGCGCGCCGAGGAGCTTGATCAACGGCGGCAGGAGCCCCGCGTCCCGAGCCAGCCCGAGGGGGCTTGACCACGGCGCGGCCCGCAGCAGGTGCACCCCGCCGAGGCGCGATCCGGCGAGACGATCGGACATGAGCCGCGCCCGCGCCTTCGCCCGCCGTTTGGGCGCGAGACCGGCCTCGCTCAACAGCGCGTCAATCGCCGGCCCCTCCCGCGCCTCAAGCGGCCCGCAGAGCCGCGCCTTGAGCTCATCGACGGGCACCCTGCCCCGCCGCCCGTCGGGACCCAACACGATGAGCGCGCCCCAAAACCCCCGGCGGACGACCGCCAAGATCGGGGCGTCGGCGCCATAGCCCAGCGGCAGCAAGAACGGCGGCGCCGAGCGCAACATCCCTCGAAGACCGGCGACGTCACAGTGCACCGAGCACAGCTCAACGCCCAGTCGCGCCGCGACCGCAGGCGGCGGCTCATCCGGCGGCGCCGTCGTGGTGTCGGCCCGCGCGAGGCCAGACGCCCGCGCCAGGGCCTCGACGGCCTCGCCGAGCCGCTCGGGAGCCCAGGCGAAGTCGGCCCAGGCGAAGGAGCCCCACGCGGTCTCCTCTGTGTTGAATGACGCCCCGGCGCCAGGCTCGCTCATCGGCCCTCCTCGACGAGCCGACCGGCCTCGACGCGCCACCGACGCCAGTCCGCGCCGCCCTCCAACGCCGCGAGCACGGCCCGCTCCTCGGCGACGAGGCGAGCGTAGAGCCCCTCGGCGTCTCCAAGCAGCGCGTCCGGCGGGCCGTCCTGCACGACACGGCCGCCGTCGATCACGATCACCCGCGGAAAACGCCCCGCGTCGGCGACGTCGTGGGTGACACAGACGAGGGTGGCGTCCGCCCACCGCGCCCGCGCCGCGTCGGTGAGCGCCCGGCGACGCCCCCGATCCAGGCCACGAAACGCCTCATCCAAGAGCGCGAGGCCCACGTCAGGCCGCCCAAGGGCGCGCCCCAGCCGCACCCGCTGGCCTTGACCGCCCGAGAGCAGGCCGCCGCCCTCGCCGAGGGGGCTCCCGAGGCCCAACGGCAGCTCCGCGAGCACACCCTCTAGCTCGGCTTGCTCCAGGAGCGCGCCCAGGTCGAGATCATCGTCCTCGTGGCCATACCGCAGGTTGTCGAGCAAGGAGCCCCGCCAGAGCTGCACGGCCGGGTCAACCCAGGCCACGCGCCGCCGCAGCGCCGGGAGCCGCGCCGCGTCTAAGCCGACGCCGTTCACCGTGATCGTCCCGGCGCTGGGGCTGTGCCAGCCGAGCAGGAGCCCCACGAGGGAGGACTTTCCAGCGCCCGACGGCCCGATCACCGCGACGTGCTCGCCAGGGGCGAGGTGGAGGCTCACCT
>JBEAVX010000594.1:0-3342 GCA_041160755.1 Pseudomonadota bacterium | reverse complement strand
CTCTGGCCGCCACGAACGGTCGCTCGCCCGACCCCGGCGTCCCCGCCCAGCAGCTCGACTTCGGCGACGGAAAGGCGCTCATGGGCCGCGTCGCGATACAGTCTCCGGCGGGCTTTCAGGTCGGCGTCGGCGGCTACACCGACCTCGTGGACGTTCACGACGAGTCACGCCTGACCGGTGAGGAGAAGGACGAGGACGAGGTGCTCGCGGTGAAGACGGTCATCGACGACGCCCGGGAGACCATCCTCGGCGCCTCAGCGGTGTGGCAAGGCGGCCCCGTCGAGCTGAACGCCGAGGCGTATGTCACGATTCATGGCTACGAGGGGGAGACCTACCAGAGCGTCACGGCCTTCGCGATCTTGGGCATCCCGGTGAACAAGACCACGCCCTATGTGATGCTCGACTACATCAACGTGGACCCCGCGGACCCGGTCTACGCCTGGTTCAACACCACGGGCCCTGAGCTGGAGACCTTCGTGGGCTTCAGGCACGAGCTTGGCCTGCACCTCGCGCTCAAGTCCCAGGTCGAGATCGCCTATGAGCTCGACAGCCAGACCTGGGGCTGGGGTGTGCAGGGCCAGCTCGCGGCGGGGTTCTGAGATGGATCGCCGTCAATTCGTGATCGGCGCCTTCGCCGCCGTCGCCCTCGTCCCCGTCGTCGGCGCCCAAGAGACGCCGCCTGCGCCGACGCCCGAGCCAGCCCCAACGCCCACGCCGACGCCTGAGACGCCGACGCCCGCGCCCGTCGCCCCGGCCGGCCCCAAGGCCGTGCTCATCGCCAACGCCGCCTCGGGCTTCGTCGCGCCCCTGGCCGAGAAGAACCTCAAGGCGCTGTATCGGGGCATGGTCCAGACCACCCCCGCCGGCCAGCGCACGCTGTTCTACCTCATGCCCGCCAACAGCGAGGCCCAGAACATCGCGCTTGAGGAGATCATGGGCTGGAGCGAGTCCAACTTTGAGCGCCAGATGCCGATCATCGAGAGCCAGATGGCGCGGCTGATGTACAAACGTCTGCCCGGCGCGACCGAGGTGATCACCGCCGTGGCGAATGATCCCGGCGGCGTAGGGGTTGTGCCCGGCGACCTCAGCCTGCCGCCCACGGTGATGGTCTTGTGGTCTTCAGGAGGTGCCGTATGACCTTAGGCCGCCGCACGTTTCTGTTCGGCCTCGGCGCGCTGGCGCTTCGGCCCTCCTTTGTTTACGCCGATCGCCCCACGGTGCTCGTGCTCAGCTCCGACACCAGCGAGCGCACCCAGACCCTCGTCGACACGTTCAAGGCGAACGTCACCGGCGTCACCCGGCTCTCGTATGAGCTCGGCGGAGAGGCCGACGCCGCCGCGTTTCTGGCCGACAACCTGCGCGAGCTTCAGGTGAGCCTGGTGTTCGCCATCGGCGACCGCGCGTTTCTGGCGGCGGTGCGAGAGTACGTCAAGGTGCCCGTGCTCTACACGGATGTGAACGACACCTCCGCCGCCTCGGGGCGCAGCGACGCCATCGGCCTCTCTGTGCGGGTAGACCCCCTCGCGGCGCTCACCCGGCTTCAGGGCCTCCTGCCCCGAATGACGACCCTCGGCGCCATCCGCGGCCTCAAGGACCCTGAATCGCTGTGGTGGGACAAGCTCGCCGAGAGCTGTGAGACGCTCAAGCTCAAGCTCGACGTGCGCAAGGTGAACGCCAGCGCGGACGTGGCCAACGCCAGCGCGGCGCTCCTCGCCCAGAGCGGCGCCATCTTGGTGCAGCCCGACGCCCAGCTCTGGGCGCCGTCTGTGGCGAGTCGCCTGCTCTACGACGCCTCCTTGGCCAAGGTGCCCGTCGTCGCGTTTGATCGGTCCTGGCTTCGCGCGGCGAACCCGGCGCCGTTCGTGCTGGAGTCGAGCGCCAAGGGCCTCGGCGAGGTGGCGGCCCAGGAGGCGATGCGGCTCTTGGCCATGAGCGAGGCCGGCGCGGCGCGGTCCTTCCCCGAGCCGTGGATCGTCGGCTCGAAGGCGGCGCTGCGCGCGCTCACCATCCCGCTCAAGAAGGAGAGCGCGGCCCTGGTGAACGAGTGGATCGACTGAGCCTCGCCGGGCTCCAGCGGGTGTTTACCTGAAGGCTCCTGCCTGGAGCCCATGATGAAGATTCAGATCTGGTCGGACGTGATCTGCCCCTGGTGTGGTGTCGGCGCCGCGCGCCTCAACGCCGCCTTGGGGCAGTTTGAGCACAAAGACGACGTCGAGATCGTCCACCGCTCGTTTCAGCTCGACCCCAGCTACCCCCTCGACCGCACCGAGCCCGCCCGGGAGATGCTCAAGAAGAAGATCCGCGCGAGCGACGCCCAGCTCACGGGCATGTTCCAGCACATTCAGTCCCTCGCCGCCGCCGATGGCCTGAGCCCGTACCGTGTGGGCGACAACCACGTCGGCAACACCCGCCGGGCGCACGAGCTCCTCGCCTTCGCCGCCGATCAAGGCCTCGCCGGGCCCGCCTGGGATCGCCTCTACCGCGCCTACTTCGGCGAGGGCCGCTCCATCTTCACCGTCGAGGCGCTCTTGGAGCTCGCCGGGGAGCTTGGCCTCGACGTGTTGGCCGCCTCCGAGGCCCTGCGCTCCGGGCGGTACACGGCCCAGGTCGAACGAGACGGCCGCGAGGCCCAGGCCCTCGGCGCGCGGGGGGTGCCCTTCGTGGTCATCGACGGCCGCGTCGGCGTCTCTGGCGCCCAGCCCGTCGAGACCTTCTTGGCGGCGATGCAGCGCGCCTGGGCCCTGGAGCCCACGCCCAAGGCCCAGAAGGACGCCCCGGCCTGCGGCCCCGACGGCTGCGAGATCCCGACCACGGGCTGATCCTGAAGAAAAAGACGCCGTCCCCCTGGACGGCGTTGTTCTGACCCTATAGGTAACTAACAGGTTATATAACCAACTGGTGAGTACGATGAACGCCGTCCAGCTCGACCTGACCTTCAACGCCCTGGCCGACCCCACCCGCCGCGCCATCCTCAGCCGCTTGGCCAAAGGGGAGGCCACGGTGTCTGAGCTGGCGGCGCCGTTCTCCATGTCGCAGCCGGCGATCTCCAAACACCTCAAGGTCTTGGAGCGCGCCGGGCTCGTCGCGGTGGGGCAAGACGCCCAGCGCCGCCCCCGTCGCCTCGTCGCGCGGCCCTTGGCCGAGGCGAACGGCTGGCTGGAGGGCTATCGCCGCGCCTGGGAGGAGCAGTTCCAGCAGCTTGACGCCGTGCTCGCCGAGCTGATGGCGCAGGAGGCGCTCGACGCCGAGGCCCAAGACGGCGCCGCCCAAGACGGTGGAATCAACACAGACCTCAACCCCACACAAGGCCCCAACCGATGAAACGCCCCCAGCCCCTCACCT
>JBEAVX010000575.1:0-2510 GCA_041160755.1 Pseudomonadota bacterium | reverse complement strand
GTATGAGAAGGGCACCCAGCTCGCGGACATGCTCGCTCAGGAGGGCGCGGCCCAGGCCTGGGAGAAGGGTGGGCCGGGTGGCGTGGCGGTGGGCTTCTTGTTCTTGGGCGTGAACGCCGTGGCCCAAGGCGGGCGTTACCACATCGAGAAGCAGATGATCCGCAACGCCGTGGACATCGGCGGTCCCGGGCTGCTCGGCGTGCCGATGCGTGTGGATCAGAACGGAAACGCCGTCCCCGACATCTTGACCCTCAAAGACGACCAGATCCTGCGGCAGTTCGGCTTCAGAAATTACCTCATGGCGGGCCCCAACGGCCCCGAGGAGGGCCTGCGCCTGCCCGATGGCCGCGTGGTGAGCCGCGCGTCGCTCTCTCAGGATCCCCGGGCGACCACGGCGGTGCTCGGCGCGATGTCCAACCGTTTCACCCAGGACGGCGGCCCGCTCATCTCTCAGCAGGAGAACATTCAAGACACCCTCGTCTACACCGGCACGAAGTTCCTCTCTGACACCGTGCAGGCGGGCAAGTCTTACGTCGAGAACCGTCTGTCCTCTAGCGGCGCGTTCAAGGGGCTCACCCAAGATCCCGGCGCGATGGTCGCCTACGCCGTCGGAAAAGGGGCCTTGTGGTCGGCGATTGACCAGGGCAGCGACAGCCTCACGAGCTGGATGCGCGGCGAGGGGGATCTGGGGGCCCTCGCCCAGCGGAACTTCACCGAGCGCTTCTTTGAGGGGTGGGCGGCGGAGACCGTCGGGGAGATCTCCGGCGGGATGATGGAGAAGTTGATGGGCAGCGCCGGGCGTAAGCTCAGCCGCGTGATCCCCGCCGACGTGCAGAACCGCATCGCCGGATCCGCCACAAACGCCGCGATGCGCCAGGCCGTCGGACAGCTCAGCGAGGTGATGGACCGTGTGCCGTTCGCCCGGACCCTCATCCGCGAGGGCATGGACTTCTTGGGCAGCCTGCCCGAGGAGGTCTTCTCGGAGTCTCTGTCCAACTTCTCGTCCAACCTCGTCACCGGCATTCGCACCGGTGAGCTGCAGAAGGCGTTTGAGGAGTATCAGCGGACAGGTGACGTCTCGGCGTTGACACGGCAGCGCGACGCCTTGCTCAAGGGCGTGTTTGACGGCGAGGCCCTGGAGAGCGCCGTCACCGAGTCCTTAAACGAGAAGGTGACCGGGCGGCTGGGCGATCGTATGGGCAACCGCCGCGACGCACAGATGACCCAACGGGACAACGACCGTCTGCAGGCGGCGGTTCAGTCGGGCAACACCCAAGAGATCAACCGCCTCATTGACCAGATCAACCGCAGCACGGACGCCCGGGTCGACAACCTGAACGATCAGCTCCCGCGCCTGCTTCAGAGCGCCCCGCCCCAGGTGCAGGACGCCGTGCGTGAGCGGCTTCAGGCCGACAACCAGCGCGTCACCGACGCCCGGGCGGCGATTGACGCCCGCGAGGAGCGCAACGCCCAGAACCCCCTGCGCCTGAGCCGCTCGACGGTGGGCATTGACGCCGACAGCGCGGCGCGTGCACAGTCGCGGAACGACGTCGACCAGCTCGTCCAGGCGACCCAGCGCAGCGACGCGGCGGCCATCGACGGCCTCGTCGATCTCGTCCAGCAAGGCAGCCCACGCCGCGCGGAGACCATCGCCCGCAACCTGCCCGAGCTGATCCAGAGCGCGAGCCCCGAGGTGCAGGCCCAGGTTCGTGCGCGTGTGCAGCGAGAGGCCGAGGCCGCCGCCGCCCTCTTGGCCCAGCAGCGCGCGGGCTACCGCGTCGAGGTGAACACCGCCGCCGCGGAGCGTCTGATCGCGCTGAATGAGGCGCTCAACCCCGGCGAGTCCGCCGCGCCGACCCCGGCGAGCGCGGCGAACCCTGACACGGCGACGGCGAGCCCTGACACGGCGACGGCGAACCCTGACACGACGACGGCGAGCCCTGACACGACGACCCCGGACACGATGGACCCGGCGCAGGACGTGGACGTCGCCGCGGCGGTGGTCCGCGCGTTTGAAACGGCCTTGCCCAGCGAGATCGCCGCCGTCGTGCAAGGTCTGTACGACAACGGCGCGGGCCTCGACGCCGTGGTGTCGCAGATGGACGCCTTGGTGTCGAGCGCGAGCCCCGAGGCGAAGGCGGCGATGGGCCGTCAGCTCATGGCGGACGGTCACGCCTGGCAGGCGAACCCGGATGGGTACGACAAAGACGTCGTGGCGCGCATGATGACCCTCGGTCGCGCCTACGCCGACGCGACAGCGCGGCTCGGCCAAGACCCCTACGGGAACCAGATCAAGCGCACCCTGAGCGTGATCACCGAGGACTACAGCGCGTTTAAGGAGCGCTTGCAGGTGTACCAGGCGAACATCGGCGCCTGGACGGACATGGATCTCCCATACACGATGTGGACGTACTTCGGGAACATCGCCCGGTACGAAGGGACCGAGGTGAACGTGTTCGCGCCGAACGACGGCGTGCGGGCCGTGGCGCCGACGTACAACCCGGAGACCG
>JBEAVX010000556.1:0-10860 GCA_041160755.1 Pseudomonadota bacterium | reverse complement strand
CAGCTCGATCAGGCCGCTCACGGCGTCATCGCAGTCGATGGCCTCGATGGCGTCCATACACAAGCCCCAGCCCTCGCGGGAGAAGCCTTGCTCGCAGTCTTCAGGGTTCCAGAACGCCTCGAAGACGTCTTCAGTGGTGTCGATGCAGCCGTCGATCTCGGACTCGTCGATCCAGCCACACTCGAACGAGTGATCGCAGTAGGACTCGGCCGCGTCGTTGGGCGCGTCCTCGACGGGGGGGACACAGGCGACGAGGACGGCGAGGGCGGGAAGCAGGGCGATTGCGCGTAGCATAACTTTCTCCAGGTTGGGCCTTTGCTCCTTAGCCCATGCAGCGCGCGGTTACCACCGCCTCGACGATGTTCACCGCCCGGGCGAGGGCGCCGCGTTCGACATGCTCATCGGGCTTGTGCGCCACATTGATGGATCCTGGACCGAAGATGAGCGAGCGCACACCCAAGGCGGCGAGGTTCCCGCCGTCCGTCGCGAAGGGGCAGGCGCCCACCTCCGGGTGGTCGGCGTGCTGGGCGAGCAGGCCCTCCAAGGGCAATCCCGGCGGCGTGAGCAACGACGGCGTGCGCCGCAGCACCTCGACCTCGGCCCGGGTGCCCGCAGGCAGAGGCAAGGCCGCGAGCCGTCGCTCAACGCGCCGCGCCACGTCGAGGGGATCGTCGCCGGGCAGGGGGCGATAGCCCATCTTCAGCTCACATTGATCGGGGACCATGTTCACCGCCGCGCCGCCCTTGAGCATCCCGGCGTTCATCGTCACCCAAGGCCGCTCCAAAGAACCTTCGAAGCGGCGCTCGCCGATGAGCTCCTGCTCCAGGTCCTCCAGCATCACGAGCACCCGGCCCATCGCCTTGATGGCCGAGGCGCCGAGGTCGGGTTTCGACGAGTGCGCCGAGGCGCCTGCGGTGCGGATCACGATCGTGACGTGGCCCGGGTGCATTCGTAGCACCTGGAAGTCCGTCGGCTCCCCGATGAGCGCCTCGTCGGGCAGCGCGCGCCCGGCGTCGCGAAGGCGCTGGGTGAGCTTGGCCGAGCCGTGGCAGCCGACCTCCTCGTCGTATGTCCACACCAAGGCCAGAGGGCGGGTCAACGAGGCGATCTTCACCCGCTCCAGGGCCTCGATGGACGCGGCGATGAAGCCCTTCATGTCCGCCGTCCCCCGGCCAAAGAGCTTGCCTTCACGCTCGGTCAAGACGAACGGGTCTGATGCCCAGGACTGGCCCTCGACGGGGACCACGTCGAGGTGCCCGCTCAGCGTCACCCCGCCAGGGACCCCCTCAGGGCCGGCCTCACACACCACGTTCGCTTTGCCGGCCTCGACGTCGTCCTCAAACAAGGTGACGCGGAAGCCTTGATCCTCGGCGCGCTGGGCGACGTAAGCCGCCAGCTCCACCATCGGGCGGTCGGAGACCGTGGGGTAGGCGATCATCCGCGCCAGGGTGTTGATCTCGGGGTGCTCTCCGCGCGCCATCTCAGGACTCCTCGGGGGCGGTCAGCTTGCGCCGCCGCTTCTTGCGCTTCTTGGGCTTGTCGGGATCGGCGTTCTCGTCCTCCTCTTCTTCCTCCTCGGGGCCCCACCAGTTGTGCAGACGGCGCCCGCGCCAGCCCACCAGCGGCGCGTCGGTCTGGAGCTTCTCGACCTCCCACGACATCTTGCGGATGTCGATGGGCACCACCATCACCCGGCAGCGGTCCGTGGCGTGCAGCACGTCCATCTCCGGCGGGCGGCCCGTCGGCGGCGCTTCAGGCACCGAGGCGTGGCTGTCGAGGCGATCCTTGACGTAGTCCGGCATGGACTCGAAGGTGTTCTTCTCAAGCTCGATGGCCTTCTCCATGAGCTGCGCGCCGCGCCCGATGTCGCCTCGGCAGATCGCCTCGGCGGCGCGTCGAAAGGCCCGCCCGACGTTCGCCCAGCGGCTCGGCTGGGGGATCGAGTTGCCCCGGAAGTAGACGCCGCGGAACCACTCCTCGCGGTTGTTCACCGCGTGAAGCTCCTTCATCTGCACCTTCTTCACCGTCTCCAGGCGGCTGGTGATGAAGGCGAGCAAGGAGTCGCGCCGCGCGTCGCTGCGGAAGATCTGCCCTTGGGAGACGCTGTTCCCGTGGCGCTTGATCGATCGACGCAGGCGCCGCGACGTCTTGTCGTTGACCCGGTGGTACTTGAGCTTGTTGGTGCCGACGCCGCCCTTGAGCGTGGTCGAGAGCATCGACGTGATCTGCACCTTCTTGCGCTGGCGGCTCATGGGCGCAGCATAACCCAGGCGGCCTCCGGCTCAGGCGTCATCAGAGTTTCACGATCGGAACTTGACCAAGGCCCCCAACCTTCGGTAGCCTGCGGTTGTGGTCGTCGGGTGTGCACCCTCCCGATCGCCCAACCAAACAGCCTATCCTCGGGCGCGCGCCGGGGGCAGGGCACAACCCGACGATCGGCGCCACCCCACAGGACCTTGACGCACCCCATGGACCTCGTCACCCGACGCATCACGCGCCACCTCATCGGAGAGAAGCAGCTCCGTGAAGGCAAGATCGTCGGTGCTTTGCACGAGCGGGCCGAGCGCAGCTCCTCCTTGGAGGCCTTCACCGTCCCCGAGCACAAGACCTCCCGCTGGTCCGTCGCGCCGCGCGCGAACCGCAAGAAGGTCGAGGTGAGCACCTACGCCCCGCAGCTCATCCGGCTGGTGCGCCACCCCTACGCCTTAGAGACCGTGCGTGGCCGTCGCCGCACCTACGTCGAGACCTCGACGCGCCGCGAGGGGGTCGAGCCCTTGCCCCACCTGATGAAGATCGTCGCGGACGAGAAGCTCAAGCTGGAGGCCAAGAGCCCGGTCGGTGACCGCACCCTCTTGACCTTCGCCCACCGCCCGTGGAAGCTGACGATGTCACCGGAGCGGGAATGAGCGACGACGTGCTCGACAAGCTGGACGTGGGGCTGCCGCCCCAAGCGTTCAAGAAGGGTCCCTTCTCTTCGTCGAACATCATCGGCGAGGTGACCGAGGCCGTTCACCGCCTGCTGCTCGACACCTACGACCTCACGCCCCAGCCGCCTCGCATCGAAGAGGACCTCAAGTTCACGCCCAAAGATCGTGAAGAGGTCATCTACATCTACATGTACCGGGCCGCCCAGAACCAGGCCCTCCAGAACCAGAAGCGTCTGCGCCTCGCGCCGGTCACCTTGCCCGGCGCCGACGAGGCGCTCGGCGACCGCGTCTTTTACCATCGGCCCCCCTTGCTCATGGACCTGTTCTACATGGTGTCCATCCACAGCAAGTTTCGGTCCGATGCGGAGAGATTGTTGGGCTGGGTGCTTTTGTCCCTTCACTACACGCCCCGCTTGGTGTATCGTCCACGTCGATTCATTCTTCCGGATGGTCGGGCTGTTGACTCCCTCGGGCGCCCATGGGATCCTCAGGCCGACACCAACCTCGCTGGACTGCAGGTTGAGAAGGTCTCTCTCTCGCTGGTGGACGACTTGACCGTAGGCGACGCGATCAACATGTTCACGCTTCATGAGGCGCCGTATCGGCCCTTCTTGACGTATCGTGCTCGTGTCGCGCTCGATGGCCCGTTGGTCTCTACCGAAGGCGGCACAACAGTCAATATGGGTGATGATGATGGCCTCGACCAGATGCCGATCGTAGAGCCCCTCGCCGCGCAGCAGCGCCGCGAGTCCGTCTCTGGTCGAATCTCGCCGGGTCGCCCGCTCCCGCCCATACATACACCTCCCGGGCCAGAGGCCCACAACATGCGCAGGCGCGCGAACCGGAACAACCCCGATTCGGAGGGATGAGCAGCAATGGAATACAAGACTCCAGGTGTGTATATCCGCGAAGTTGACTCCGGGCCCAAGCCCATTGAGTCGGTCGCGACCTCGAACCCCGGCTTCATCGGGCTGTTCCCCTTCAACCCCCCCTCCGACGCCACCGCGGTGACCGGCTCTGACGGCGCGCGTGAGCTCGTCGGCAAGGTCGCCCCGCAGCTTGTCGACGCCACGGGCAAGGTCAACCCCGACTCCGCCGAGGAGGCGGGCTCGGCCCTCGTCACGGCGTTCCGCTTCAAGACGCGCAACGTCAAGGACGTCAAGAAGCTCCTGGAGCTCAACGGCCACAAGGTCACCTTCGGCCCCGGCTCGAAGGGCCGCGTGAAGATCCAGGACACCAAGACCCAGGCCGCCGTTGAGGTCGCTGAGGTCGTGGTGAACGCCGAGGGTAAGGTCGTCACTGAGGACGATCAGCTCGTCGAGGAGCTCCTCAACAACATCAACGCGACCTTCGCCATCGACAAGCCCAAGCCCAAGCACGCCAAGGATCTCTTCGAGGTCTACGGCTACAGCTTCAAGGCCTCCGAGGCGTCCGCGCTCCAGTCCGAGTACAGCATCCCGCCGGTGGCTGTCACCAACAAGAGCGAGTTCTTCCGCTGGCTCCAGAGCTACTTCGCGGAGTACCTCCTCTCCACCCGCTCCATCGATGAGATCGTCGGCCAGTCCTTCGAGGATCCCGATGAGGCGGCTGACGCCGTGTTCGAGGCCCTCGCCCGCGACCCCGCCCTCAAGAACGAGTTCCAGGAGTTCCTCTCCCAGCCCTCGGTCTTCAACTTCGTGGCCGGCGTGAACGGCTTCTACGACAACGGCGGCGGCAAGTGCTACGTCTACCTGATGGGCGTCAAGGATCTCGACTGCTCCATCCGTGAGAACCAGGCTGACAAGCTCGGTCTGTACGCCTTCGACGACATCGACGACATGGCGATGATGGTCGCCCCCGGCCTCAACGCCAACCAGCAGCGCGAGATGTTGGAGATGTGCGAGATCCGCAAGGACCGCTTCGCCATCCTCGACGGGCCCATCGTCTCCGACGGCTCCATGGACATCCCCGCCTCCCAGAAGGGCTTCGGCGCGCTGTATGTTCCTTGGGTCAAGGTCACGAAGCCGAGCTGGTTCAAGGGTGACCAGGCCCACATCAAGGTCACGGGCCCCAACCGCCGCAAGCTCATCAAGGCCGAGAAGAACGAGCTGTTCGTCCCGCCCTCGGGCCACATGGCCGGCATCTACGCCCGCGTCGATGGCGAGCGCGGCGTGCACAAGGCCCCGGCGAACGAGCTGGTCATGGGCATCACCGGCCTCAGCCAGAACGTGAACCGCATCGAGCAGGCGCAGTACAACGAGCGCGGCATCAACGTCATCCGCATCTTCAAGGATCGTGGCATCCGCGTCTGGGGCGCTCGTACCCTCGGCACGAAGAACGACCCCTCGTGGAAGTACATCAACGTCCGCCGGCTCTTCATCATGATCGAGCAGTCGATCTTGATCGGCTCCCAGTGGGCCGTGTTCGAGCCCAACGATCACAGCCTCTGGAAGAAGCTCGTCCGCGACGTGCGCTCCTACCTGATGCGCGTCTGGCGCTCGGGCGCGCTGTTCGGCACCACCCCCGAGGAGGCCTTCTACGTCAAGTGTGACGACGAGACCAACCCTCGCTACCTCATCGACGCCGGTCAGGTGAACGTGCAGATCGGAATCTGCCCCGTGAAGCCCGCCGAGTTTGTTATCTTCAGTATCGGTCAGTGGGACGGCGGCGCCCTCATCGAGGAATAGCCCCACTGTCTGTAACCCCGCCTGCCTGGTAAGCCACCACCCGGAAGGCACAACGTGAGAAGGAGTGCAACAACATGCCGACCGAAGAGCTGTTCGGAGCCTACAACTTCCTCCTGGAGATCCAGGGCATCATCGGTGACACCAAGGTGATCATCGGCGGCTTCAAGTCCGTGAGCGGCATGGACTCGGAGACGGAAGTCATCGAGTTCAAGCAGGGCAACGACATGGTTGTCCGCAAGAAGCCGGGCCGCACCACGTACGCCAACATCGTCCTCGAGCGCGGCTACACCGCGACCGACGACCTGTGGCAGTGGCGCAAGAACATCGAGCAGGGCAAGATCGACCGCCGCGCCGGTTCTATCATCATCCTCGACCAGGATGGTGAGACCGAGATCGGTCGTTACAACTTCTACGAAGGCTGGCCCTGCAAGTGGTACGTGCCCGACATGGACGCCGATTCCTCCGCGATGGCGATCGAGAAGGTCGAGATCGCGGTCGAGCTCATCGAGCGCGCCTGATCTTCTGAGTTGATGCAGTCCCCCAAGCTGGAGCGATAGGCACATGGAGCTGAAGACGGAATACGAGTTCATTCTCCCGCGTGGATACGTCGACAAAGACGGCAATGTCCATCGGGAAGGGGTGATGCGCCTGGCCAACGCCAAGGACGAGATCGTCCCCTTGAACGACATTCGTGTGCAGCGAAACCGCGCCTACCTCATCATCGTCCTGCTCAGCAGGGTGGTGTCCCGCTTGGGGGCTCTTCCCGAGGTCAACACCGGGGTCGTCGAGAACCTGTTCGCAGGCGACCTCCGGTTCTTGGAGGAGATGTACAACCGCATCAACGAGGACGAGGCGGTCATCAAGGTGACCTGCCCTGAGTGCGGCGCGAAGTTCGATAAGGAGTTCGGCCGCCTGGGGGAATAGTGAGCTACCCCCTTGATAATATCTTCAAGGAGGTAGCTTTCATCGCGTACCATTTCCATTGGGACCGCGATCGTCTGCTCGATATCAGTCATCGTGAGCGCCACGAGTGGGTCAAGCAGATCTCTGCGATCAACGAGAAGATCAACACAGCGCGCTGACCTTCTGGCTCGCCTCGCTCTGCGCCCGTCCAGGTGCGGAGCGAGGTATTCGCGCCTGTAGGGACGCGCATCGTTCCCGGGTGACGGCGTGAAGCCAGGTCTCTCCATACAGCACACCGCGCTCCCCACCCGTCGATATGGCCGGGTGCGCTGTGACATCTCCGGGGTCATCGGCTTCATCCCCAAGGCGGAGTGGCCAGCGGACGCCCACGCCGGAGATTTTGTCGAGCTGACGCTTCGGCGCTTCGCGGAGCTCCTGGAGCATCCGCTCATGGGCCTGTTCGACGTCGTGACCCGACGGGCGATCAAGGCCTTCTTCGACAACGGCGGCGATCAGGTCCACCTCTTCGGGGTCTGCATCGAGAGCGAGGCCGATCTGCGCGCGCCGGTGAGCGTGCACAGCGTCCTGGAGCCTCTGCTGCACCACCTGCGCGGCATGGAGGACATCAGCCTCCTGGCCTGCCCCTCGGCGGCGTTCTTACGCTGGGAGGTCAACCGCCTGGGCCAAGTGAGCGGCCACGCGGACGCGCTCTATGTGGAGCTGCTCAACCACTGCCAACAGATGACCAACCGCTTCGCGGTGCTCGACGTGCCCCGTGGTCTCCACGGTGAGGCCCTCGCCCGCTGGTTAGAGTCGTTTCGTGCGCTTCGCGGCGACAATTTGGCGTATGGCGCTGTATACTACCCCTGGCTGATGGCCGGGGATGAGATGATGCCTCCTTCTGGTGCGATGCTCGGTGTTTATGCCCGCGTGGAGCGGGAACACCCGCCGTTTGGCGTCGCCTGGGCCCCGGCGAACACCACCGTCCACGGCGTCACCCACACCGAGGTCGAGCTGACCTGGGATGAGGTCTCCTTCGCGACCCGCGCGGGCGCGAACGCCATCGTCGTCCAGGCCGGTCGGGGGGTGGTCGTCTTCGGCGGTCGCACCTTGTCCGCCGATCCTCGGTGGGAGTTCATCAACTCCCGCCGCATCATCTCCCTCATCGCCGAGCAGCTTCGGCGAGACAACGAGTGGGTCGTCTTCGAGCACAACGAGCCCGGTCTCTGGAAGGTGCTTGAGCGCGACGTGCGCGCGCGGCTGGACGAGTTCTGGTCGGCGGGCTTGCTGACCGGCGAGAACGCGCGCAAAGATTACCTCGTGCGCTGTGACGAGGAGACCAACACGAAGGAGGACCGGGAGATGGGGCGCTTACACGTCGCCGTCTCGGTCCGACCGATCAGCACCACCGAGCACATCACAATCGACCTCCGCCTTGGCGAAGGCGGCTGATCCAAGGAGGCCACTATGGCGCGGACCCACAACAACGGTACTGAAGAGCCCGAGGGCAACTACGTCTTCGCCCTGGAGATCGACGGCGTCGCGATCGCCAACTTCATGGAGTGCAGCGGCCTCAAGACCAGCACCCAGGTCTTTGAGCTGGAGGAGGGCGGCGTGAACCACCGGGTTCATAAGCTCCCCGGCCAGTCCCGCTGGGAGAACGTCACCCTGCGCTACGGCGTGACCAGCGACACCTCGCTGCTCAACTGGCGCAACGAGCTCCTCCAGGACGGCTTCCAGAGCCGCCGCAACGGCGCGATCATCGTCAAGAACAACGCCATGGAGGAGGTGCGCCGCTACTCCTTCGTGAACGCTTGGCCCGTCGCGTATGAGGGCCCGTCCTTCGCCGCGGGTGGCTCGGAGCTCGCCGTCGAGATGATCGAGATCGCGCATCACGGTCTCACAATCTCCTGATCAACTTTGGCGTCCTTGAGGTATACTCCGGCCATGTCTGAGGTCCGCACCCCCATCCAGCGACTCTTCCGCCGCGCCGAGCGGTCGGGAGCGCGCGCGTCTGGGGGGCGCCTCATGGCCCGGGTGGTCTCTCGTTCGGAGCGTGCGCCTCAGGGGCCGCGACTTCGGGTGTTGGTCCGCCCCAGTGAGTCTCTGCTCACGCAGCTCACCCGCCGCGCGCTGCCGTCGGTCTCGCCACGGGCGCGGGTGATTGGTCGCTGTGTGTCTCGTCTGCAGCCCACGCTCCGGTTCAGCCCGCGGTCTACGCCGCATCGGGCCGCGCCGGTCTTGGCGCCGCGTCCTTCGGTCACCCGCGCGCCACGGCGGCGCTCGGCGGGATCGGGGCGAGGTGTCAGGGCGCCCTCCTCAAGCGCAGGCGCTTCTGACGGCCCACCAGAGGGGCCAGCAGCTGCGCATCGTTTGGCTTCTGTTCCGCTCGCGCGCTCGTCGCGCCTGAGCGATCCTTCCGCCTCGTTCGTGCGAGGGCGGTCAGTCTTTGCGTCGCGGAATCCTGCGCGCGCCGGTAAAGTCACGGTAGCGTCGCGCGTCGCACCCCCGCGGGGAGATCTGCCATGGACAAGCTAAAGAGCACCCCCGGCAACAGGCTCGTGCAGCGCCTGGAGGGCCGCATCAGCCGCCGTCCGCGCCTGGGCCTCACGCCCAAGTTCTACACGCGCATGGGCCTGACGGACCCTTGGCTGGGCGCCGCCGCCCGCTCGGGCCTGCAGTCTGTGATGTCGTCCGACTTCACCTATCTCTCTGCGCAGCCGTACTACGACTGGCTCGCGGGGCTCGACGGGGTCGAGAACACGGTCATGGGCCGCCAGGTGGTGCGTGAGCGCCTCTCGGAGCGTATGTCCGGCAGCGCCACGGCCTCGCGCCGCCGCGACCCGACGGCGCTCTCCGGCCCGGCCGCCGTCGGCTTGGGCCGCAAAGCGCGGAGCTTCAACCTCTCCGACCTCGTGCTCGCCGAGCCTTGGGCCCCGCCCGTGGTCGAGGAGTCGAACCTGGAGGTGGTCGACGGCAAGACCGTGCGCCGCCGCCGGGCCGCTGATGAGCCGCGCCGCTCGGGCTTCTTCACCCGCGCCGCCGCGCCCGTCGCCGCCAAGTCCGCCGCGCGTCCTGCGCTGTCCAAGCGCGCCGAGCGGGCGCCGCTCCCCAGCGTCTTCTCTGCGGCCTCAATGAAGGCCCTCGCCGCGCCGCCTCGGGTGGGCACCGCCGCCGCTGAGGTGGCTGAGCGTGGTGCGTCCGTCGCCCGCGCCGCCTTCAGCGGTCTCCCGGCGCGTCAGCTTGGCGCTGCCCAATCGCGCGTCGGCGCCTCCGCTCCGGCCTCCTCGCCCTCCGCCAAGCCCTCTGCGGCGCTGATTCGGAAGCTGCAGCAGAGCCTGGAGCTCCTCGCCGAGCCCCAAGCGTTTGAGGCGCTGGAGACCCTGGAGTCCCTCGACCTGCCCGCGCCGACCCGCGCCGTCGCCCGTCGGATCGCCCGCGCCGCCGCCCGTCCGGTGGACCGCGCGAGCGCCCGCTTGGCCACCAGCGCCGCCGCCTCGAACCCGGCGGTTCGCGCGGCCGCGGGGCTCGGTCTGCGCGCCCCCGCCGTGTCGTTCACCAGCGCCCCGTCTCAAGACGCCGACGCCCAGGTCGTAGAGGCTCAGCAGGCGCTCCGTCGCCGCGCGCGCCCGCTCCGCGCCGTGATCGCGGAGGAGGTCCCCGACGCCGCGTTGGGTGTGGCCGAGATCGCCGCCGCCCGGGTTCGTCCCGAGCGCGCGCGGGGCCTGCGCCCGGTGCTCGGCGCCAACCCGTCGATGACCGCGCTCAACCCTGAGCTGCCCGTCGCGCCCGCCGCTGAAGAGGTCGCCCAGCCGAGCGTCGTCTCCCCGGCGGCCGAGCGTCGCCGCGCGGCCTCGGCCTCGGCCTGGATGAGCGCTCGCGCGGAGGCGCCCGCCCCGGAGGCGCGTCTGTCGGCGTCGCCTGTGCGTGGTGTGCGCGCGAAGGCGGAGTCTGCCCCGGCGCGTCTCAGCGAGAGCCCCGTGCGTGGCCTCATCAAGTCCGCCCTCCCGGCCATGTTCTCTTCGGGGCCGTCCAGCGCGGCGCCCGTTGAGCCCGCCGTCGGTGGTCTCGCGCCTCGGGCCGCCGCCCGCGTCGTGGAGCCTAGCGCCGCGCGTCCCCGGCTGCTCGCTCGGGCGGCGGAGGGCTCGCTGCTCACCCAGGCCCCCGTGGCCGCGCCCGCCGAGGAGGCCGCGCCCAACGTGATCTCTGGCTGGGGTCGCCCGGCCCAGGCCGACGCGCCCAGGGCGGTCTCCCGCGCCGCCGCCCGTCGCGCCGCCCCTCGGGATGAGGTCGTGGAGGAGGTCGCCGCCCAGGCCGCTCGGCCCAATGCCGCCGCCACCTTCCGCGCCGCCCGCCGTGGGCTG
>JBEAVX010000553.1:0-3643 GCA_041160755.1 Pseudomonadota bacterium | reverse complement strand
TGGACCTGCCCGGCTTCACCTGGCGCATGTTGTGGGCCGATCGAACCGACGAGGATCCCGCCTGCGTGTGGCTCCGCGCGCTGGTGCTCCGCGCCGCGTCGGTGGAGGGCGAGGGCTGAGGTGGCGGCGCCCGGCGGGGTGAAGGTCGCGCCAAGGCGGCGAGGCGCCAAGGAGGGGAGCTTTGCGTCTTCGCGTCTTTGCGCGAGACAAACGCCGCCGCCCACCCCACCCCTCCTCTCGACGAGCCCTCAGCGGCAGGCGCGACGGGGCTTTCGTTCGCGCCAAGACGCCAAGCTGCCGTCGACCCACGTGGGCTTGAGCGCCGGGGTCGAGGGCAGGGGGACGATCACAGCGCCCGGCTCTCCGCCTGTCTCGACGGCGTCCACGCTCACAGCACCCGGCTCGCCACACGTCGGCGGGAGGTTGACGCGCCGCGCCCTCTCTTCGCCGCGTGTCGGCGGGAGGTCTCCAAGCCGCGTCTCGCCTTCGCCGCGCGTCGGCGGCAGGTTGACGATCCACATCTCCGTTCTGTCGTCGTGGCGAGTGTCGCCTACGGATCAACTACCTGCGCGCGACGCGGTTTTGGGAGGACTACAAACGTCGCCTCGCCTTCGCCGCGTGTCGGAAGGTCCACTCCGCTCGTCGCCTCGCCTTCGCCGCGTGTCGGGAGGTCCACTCCGCTCGTCACCGACCTCTCGCCGCGTGTCGGAGGGAGCACTCCAATCGTGGACGACCTTCGACCACGGTTTTTGCTCGTCAACGATCGTAGTGCTGCCTTCGCCGCCTGTCGAAGGGCGCACTCCGAGCCGCGCCGACCGTGCGACAGGCGTCGAGAGGGGCACTTTCTGGGCCTAGGGCGCCACGACGCGGCGCGGAGGCGCCTCCAGGATCACAAGAGTCCCGCCGCCTCAAGCCGCTCCCGACCATACGCCGCCAAGAGCAACTCCGGCTCAAGCCACAACGCGGCCAAGCGGAGCTTCAGCACCTCGTCGCTGGCGCTCGGGTCCTCCTGTTGAAGCCGGGAGAGCGCGAGCAACTTCACGGTGCGGTTGAGCGCCCCCACCTGCCGCATCTTCTTCTCCGGCGACATCTTCCGGTAGAGCGCGATCAGCACCGCCTCGGCCTCGGGGCTGGTGTCTTCGAACAGCACGAGACGGGGTGGGCTCATCCCCCAACTCGACACCCCAGCGCACGCCGCCGCACCCCCAACCACGCCAAGGTGTGCGACAATCCACGCTCCTGAGGAGGACCTGTCCGTGCATGAGCAGACCTTAAAGCTCGCGGCCCTGTGGGCGCGTGAGCAAGAGCGGGACGCGCTCCTCGCTGAGCGCGCGGGGCTGGAGGCCGGGGTGCGGCGCCAGCAGCGCCAGCTCGCCGACGCGAAGGCCCTGGCGACGTCTACCGAGGCCCAGCTCAAGGCGCTCCAAGACGAGGAGCGCCGCCGCACCGAGCGCATGAACGTCGCCGCCAAACGCCGGGACACGACGCAGCGCCTCATCGACGAGGGCCGGGCCTCGGACTACGCCGCCGCCATGAAGCAGGTCGAGCTCTCGAAGGCCGTCGTGGACGAAGAAGAGGACGCGCTTCTGCCCCTCTATGACCAGCTTGAGGCCGCCCAGGTCGCCGCGACCGGGGCCGTGAGCGGCGTGAAGGTGGTCGAGGGGCGGCTGCGTGAGGCCGAGGCCAAGCTCGCCGCCCGCGCGCCAGGCGTCGCCGAGGCGCTCGTGCCCGCGACGGCGGCCCGGGACGCCGCCCGGGACGGCATCCATCGGGAGTGGCTCAACCGCTACGACGACCTGCGCAAGAAGAACATGAGCGTCTTCGGCGACGTGCGCGACGGCGTGTGCCAAGGCTGCTCGGTGAAGCTCGTGCCCACGGAGCTCGCCGAGCACCGCCGGGGCGTCGCCACCCACTACTGCAAGAGCTGCGGGCGCTTTCTGGGTGAGCTGCTCTGAGGCCGCGCCGGGCGCTCAGCGCTCATCGCAGGCGATGCGCCAGGCGTCTAAGTCCCAGCCCTTGATCAAGGTGTCGAGGTTGGGGCCGACGCCGCAGACCTCGTCCGCGAGGGCCTCGCCGTCGGCCTCATCATCGACGTACTCGACGTGCAGCACGGCCTTGTTGGCCTCGGTGAACGGCGCGAGCCGATCACACTCCGAGTACGCCGCGCACTCCTCGTTGAGCGCCCAGTCGAACCAGGGCAAAAGCGCTTCGATCTGGTCGAGGTCGTTCTTGAGGCCGACGCTCAGCCCTCGGCGGTGGGCCTCATCGGCCAAGAAGCGGTTGTAGGCGAGCTGCTCCGTGGCGTTCAGGCCCAGGCCGTTGTCGTTGGCGTAGCCGTCGACGTTGTCGGGCTCGACGCCGTCACAGCCCCGGTCGGCGGCGAGATCGAGGCGCGCGGCCATGATCTCCCGCACCGTCGGGTCGCGGTGGTCCACCCACCACTCGCCGGGCCACTCGTCCAACGGCGCGCCGATGCTGGACTCGGGGAAGGCGGCGGCGTCCTCCCGCCAGTCCTCGTAGCTCCCGGCGGAGAAGTAGCAGAGCACGAGCACGCCCCGGTCTTGGAGCGTGGTGATGGCGTCGTCGGGGGCGTCGAAGAGGTCGAGGTCAAAGACGGCGACGTCTACGGTGAGATCGAGCGCCCCCAAGAGCTGCCACTGCCAGGCGACGCCGGGGGTGATCGGCGCCACGTCGGCCTCGACGGGGTCGTCCGCGGTGTAGGGCGCGCAGGCGCCGTCGGTGAGCACCTCGCCCTCGGGGCACGCGGCCGCGCCGCCGCAGGCCGAGAGCGCCAGAACCGCCAGGGCCGGGATCAACCGCGCTCCCAGACCATCTCGGTGTCTTTGCCTTGGGGCTGAATCAAGGGGAAGAAGCGCTCGGCGGGCAAGGTGCGCTTCACCAGCCGCAGGCGGCGACCTTGGGCGCGCTGGGCCATGGCGGTGAGGAGCTGCACCCCCTCCAAGATCGCGAGGTGGTAGCCCAAGCAGAAGTGCGCGCCGCCGCCGAAGGGGCTCATCTCCACCGGGTCGGGCTTGCGGTCGCGGCCCAACCAGCGCTCGGGGTTGTAACGCTCGGGCTCGGGGTAACGGTCCGGGTCGCGGTTCCACAGCCACAGGGGCAGGCGCACCGGGGTGCCCACGGGCAAGGTGTGCCCGGCGATCTCGGCGGGGATCACCACCTCGCGGCTCATCACCGGCAAGGGGGTGCGCAGGCGCAGCGACTCGCGAAAGATCGCCTCGGCGATGGGGTGCTGCTTGAGGTCGGCGGGGGCCTGGGGGATGTGCCCGGCGGCGTTGGCCTCGGCGACGAGGCGGTCCCAGAGGGCGTCGTCTTGGGAGAGATACGCCAAGGACCAGGTGAGGATCGACGCCGTGGTCTCGTGCCCCGCGAGGCCGAGCAGCCGCACGTTCGCGACGAGCTCTTGGGCGTTGAGCCCCTTCCCGTTCTCGTCACGACCCCGGGCCAAGGCCGCGAGCAGGCCCGGCGAGCCTTCAGCCTGGGCCCGCGCCGCCTCCTCTTGCAGGCGCTGGCCGATCTCGGCGGTGGCCCGCCGGGCGAACCATGCGGGTGAGACCGGCACGCTCTTGGCGATGGGGATGCCCGTCAACAAGGTGCGCTGGTACTTCTCACGCCACCACGGAAG
>JBEAVX010000537.1:0-4969 GCA_041160755.1 Pseudomonadota bacterium | reverse complement strand
CGTCACCCGAGGGGGCAGCCCGCCCGAGGGGACCGCCGGGGCGATGGGCGGAGAGACGGCAGGGCGGGCGCTCACGACCGGGCGACCGGCGGCGTCTTTGGGCGGCGATGGAGGCGTGATGGAGGTGCGCGCAGACGCCGTCGTAGACGGTGCGATCGGCGGCGTGACCTCAGGCTTCACCGAGGCCGGCGGAACCGGACCGAGGCTCGCAAACACATCATCGGGCCCGTCAAAGAGGCTGTTCTTCTTCTTTTTGGGCTTGTTCTGACCATCGTTATCGGGCATCTGCCCTCCCGCTTCCCTGCTGCAGCGTCCCCATCGCTCCCCTCATGGTGCCCGATCTCTGCACGGCGCGCAAGGATTCGCGCACGATCCTTACGGCTTTGTCGGTGATGGGGCGAGGCTTACGCAATCGAGGGGCTCCGAGTGGACTCGTTCATCGCTGCCAGAGCAGCGCGAGCGCGCGTGGAAAGGCGTCACCGCTCGCGATCTTAAGCACATTCTCCCCGTGCTGGGAGGCGATCGTCACGTTCACCCCCGAGGGGGTGTTGAACGTGCGGAGGTAACCTTCTTGCACCAAGGCATGAAGCACGGCCCGGGCGATGGCTTGGGCGTCGGCGTCGAGGCCGCGGAAGATGTTGTCGAGCCGCGCGCTCGTGGGGTCGAGCAGGCCGTGCTCGATGAGCTGAACGCACAAGCCACGGGCGATCCCCCGGGCGGCGATGGGGTCGCTGCGCCGCACGGCCTCGCCCTGGGAGTCGGGCTCCCACCAGCGCTCTAAGCCGCCGAGGGTGCGCACCCGCTCGACCTCCTCGGCGTTGAGGTGCAGGTCGGGCGGGAAGGCGCCCAAGGCGACGAGCACACGGATCAGGTCGAACGGATGTACTCCGAGGGCCAGGGACGCTTCGCTGAGCGTCATCCGGTCGTCGAGGCCGGGAAGGGGCATCATGCCTCCGTGTCGGGATCGGCGATCAAGAAGTCGGGGAGTCGATCGTCGGAGACGCTCTCTGACGCGATCATGCGCAGAGCCTCGTCTTCGGTGTCTTCGTCAACAGAGCCTTCGTCTTCGTCATCTTCTGGGGGGCTGAGCACGGCGGCGGGCAGCCAGAGGATGAACAGCTCCACCTGGGCGGCGGAGAGGTCACGGGCCTGCTCCTTCGCCCGCTGCAGCGCGGCGGTGGCGATCTCCTTCACGTCCCCCTTGACGGGGCGATCCCGGAGCCAGATCTGGACCGCCAAGAACCGCCCGTAGGGCCGCGCCTGGATGGGGGCGTCGGCCGCGCCGAGGCGCGCGGCGATCTCGGCGGCGGCGGCCATGACCCGATACGCCACCGACGCGCAGAGGTCCTGGGGCTGCTGATCCCAGGTGGTCTGAAGGTCGGCGCTCACCGGGGTGAGGATCACGAGGGCCTGGGGCGGGCCCTCGCTGGGCTCGACGGACGCGATGAGCGCGACGGGCGCGTGGGGCGCGGTGAGCGCGACCGTGTCGCCACGAAGCTCCCGCAGCACGGGCTCGACGACCCGGCGCACGTTGTCGTGGTGGGCGAGGATGGCCCGACGATAGCCGGGCGGCAGGCTCTTGAGCGTGGCCTCGACCTCGGCGAAGGACGCGAACTCGCGCAGGTGGCCCTGGAGCTCGTCATCGCGCAGCAGCACCTCGGCGCGCTGCTTCGCGGCGGCGCGTAACGAGGCGATGGCGCCGGAGCGGGCCAAGAGCAAAGATTGGTCGTGGGCGAGGGCGGTGAGCAAGGCCTGGTGGGAGCGGAGCAGCTCCTCGTCGTCCAGCGCGTTGAGCTTCGCCTCGGTCTGGGCGCGGCGCTCCTCGACCAAGACGAGGCGGCGCTGGAGCTCGCCGAGGGCGGCGGTGATCCGCGCCTCCTCAGCGCGCAGCTCGCTCACCGCGGCGTTGGCCTCTTGTTCGGCCCGCTCACGCCAGGCGGCGATGCCGGTGAGCGCGTCGAGCAGGGCAGGGGACTCCATCTCAGGGGCGAGCCCGTCGCGGGTCGAGTCGTCACTCATCGCTGCACTCTCCGAGGGTCGCGGGGGACTCGCAGGCGCCCCACAGCCCTGCGCCTTGCGCCTGGGCCTCGGCCTCCAAGCTCTTGAACCAGTCGAAGTAGAGGATGTCGTCGGTGAGGCCTGGGATATCACAGACCTTCGCGAAGCCCAGACGGATCATCTCCTCGTTGATGAAGATCGGGTCTGTGGCGGTGTCGTCTACGTCGTAGAGGATCGACGCGTAGGCCAGGGTGCGGCCGTAGCCGTCCGTGCAGGTGGCGTCGAACTCAAGGCGCAGGGCCTCGGCGTCGCGCAGCAAGAACTCCAGGTAGGCCTTGGCGTCCTCGGCGTAACACTCCGCGGTGGCCGTCTCCGGGGTGTCGAGGCCCAAGAGGCGCACACGATCGGCGTCGTCACCGCAGTCGCCGACGTCGATGGTGTCGCCGTCGATCACACAGAACCTGCGCACGTCCACCGTCGGCGCGCAGCGGCCCGAGACCACGCCGGAGTCACCGCCGAACACGGTGACCTCGCCGGGGCGAGGACAAGCGACGAGGAGCAGGACGAGGATCGGGAGCATGTGGGACCGGGTGAGCGGCGTGAGGAGGCGGAGTCCAACGCAAGTGTAGCCTATCCGCGAGGCGGGCTCGCCGGGAGCCTTGGCGTCTCGGCGCGGCGAGGGTGTAAGATCCACGACGCAGAAGCGGAGCCCGCGCGTGCCTCTCCCCGATCCCGGGCCAGACCCTCTCACCTCCCGCGACGCCTGGGTCATCGAGGCCGAGGGGCTGTCGAAGCGGTTTGAGATCTACCTCAACGATCGCAGCCGGTTCTTCGAGTTTTTTGGCCGTCGCCGCCACCACGAGGAGCACTGGGCGCTGCGGGATCTCTCGTTCAAGGTGCGCCGGGGGCGCTCGTTTGGGGTGATCGGCGCGAACGGCGCGGGCAAGTCTACGCTGCTGAAGCTCATCGCCGGGATCTCCGAGCCCACCCGGGGCCGCCTGGAGGTGAAGGCGCCGCTCTCGACGCTCTTGGATCTCGGCCTGGGCTTTCACTCCAACTTCACCGGCCGGGAGAACATCTTCCTCAACTGCACCTTGTTGGGCATGGATCGTGACGAGATCGAGGCCCGGCTCCCGGCGATCATCGGCTTCGCCGAGCTCGGCGAGTTCCTCGATTACCCGGTGAGGACCTACTCTTCAGGCATGGCGCTGCGCCTGGGCTTCGCCATCGCCGCCCACATGGACAGCGAGATCTTCTTGGTCGATGAGGTGCTGGCCGTGGGCGACCAGTACTTCCAGCGCAAGTGTGTGCGGAAGATCGAGGAGTTCTTGGAGCTTGGGCGGACGATCGTGCTCGTCTCCCACGATCTGCACGCGATCCGCTCGTTGTGTGACGACGCCTTGTGGCTCGACCAAGGCCAGGCGCGGGCGATGGGCCCGGCCCGGGAGGTGGTCGAGCAGTACCTCGACCTCGACCGCCAGCGCGCCGCGAGCCGTGGGCACACCTCGGCCTGGCCTGTGCCCAGCGCCCCCGAGGCGGCGATCCCCTCGCCGAGCGCCGCGCCGCGCTTTCTGACCACCTCCGACGACCCCGAACTGCGCCGGGCGATCCTGGCGGCCTGCGCCATGCCCGACGCCGCGGCGCGCTGGGCGGAGCACACGCCGACGCAGACCTATGAGACCTACGACGGCGAGCGCCCGGTGATCATCGGCTCCGGCGAGGTGCGGGTGCTCGATGTTCAGCTCCTCGACCGCCACGGCCAGCCCCGGCAGCGGTTTCGCACCGGCGAGAGCCTCGTCGTCGCCGTGACCTTTCGCACGACGACGCCGGTGGAGCGCCCGATCTTGGGCGTCGCCCTGCACCGCAACGACGACGTCTATGTCTTCGGGCCCAACACCCGCTTCGACGGCGTGCTCGACGGCACTTACCACGGCATCTACACCTACTTCTTGCACTATCCGCGCCTGCCGCTCCTCGCCGGGCGCTACCTCGTGAGCGTGGCCGTGTTCGACAAGTCCCACCTCAAGCCGCATGTCTGGCACAACCGGCTCTATGAGTTTGAGGTGGCCCAAGACGTCGAGGATCACGGCCTCGTGCGCCTGGAGCACGCCTGGGGGCTCATCACCCACGTCGAGGGCGACGGCGCCCAGGTCGAGCTCACCGACCGCACGCGCTGAGCCGCGCATGGGTGGCGGCACCCCCCGCCGGTGTGGTATCCGACGGTCATGGCGCGAGTGTTGCTCATCGGCGCGGGGCCCCTCCCACAGCATGACCCAGGCCGACTCGGCTTCCCCGAGCTGCGCACGGCCCAGCTCCTCAAGGCCATGCTGCGCGCCGGTCACAGCGTCCAGGCCGTGCTCTTGGGCGACGAGGACCGCCCGCTGGAGACCGAGGCCATCGAGGGCGCCGCCGCGCGCTGTGGGATCGAGCGGGTGGAGATCAACGCGCCCGGCTGGTTGGCGCGGGTGCAGGCGGCGCGGGAGGCCTGGCGCCCGGAGGTGGTCGTCTCGGCGGGGCCTTATGAACCGGCCCGAGCGGCGGCGCTCACCATCGGCGAGGAGCCCTTGTGGCTCGATGTTCCAGGCGATCCATTCGCCGAGGCCCAGGCCAAGCGCGCCCGCGGAGAGGACGCCGAGGCCACGGCGACGATGCGCCTCGCCTACGCCGCTGGCTACGCCCGGGCGGACGCCTTCGGGGTGATCTCCCACGCCCAGCGGTTCGCGCTGCTGGGGCAGCTCGGCCTGCTCGGTCGCCTCTCGCCGACGCCCGATCGGAGCCCCGAGGTGCAGGTGATCCCGGCGGCGATGGACTTCGGCGGCCTGCCCCGAGGCGCTCCACGGCGCTGGGAGGCCGAGGGCGCGCTCACCTTGGCCGTGAGCGGCGGCTTCAACACCTGGTTTGACGGGGAGACGCTGCTCGCCGGGGTGCTCTTGGCGATGGAGGAGCTGCCCGAGCTTCGCCTGATCACCAC
>JBEAVX010000521.1:0-8219 GCA_041160755.1 Pseudomonadota bacterium | reverse complement strand
GCCCGCGCCGCCGCCGCCGAAGCCGCCATAGGCGTTCTCGCCACAGGAGTAGCCGTCGTTGTCACCGCCTTGGAGCCCGTTGAGCCAGCTCTTGCCGCCGGCGCCGAAGGAGGTGCTGGTGCCGCTGGAGTCGTCGTTGCTACCATTGGAGTTGAAGCCCGCGCCGCCGGAGCCCCAAGAGTAATCGCTCGCCGCGCCGCCTTCGCCCGCGCCGCTGGTGAGCGCGGGGCAGCTCCAGGTGTCGTTGCCGCCGGAGCCCTGCACACCAAACTCGGTGGCGAGGCCGTCACAGCCGTTGTTGTAGACCGAGGCGCGGGTGCCGCCGCCGCCGCCCGCGATGAGGAGCGGCGTGTCATCGGCCGCGACGAAGAAGCTGCCGCCGCCGCCGCCGCCGTTGGACTCGCTGGACTGGCCCGTGCCGACCTGGCCCACGGCGATGAAGTAGACCTCTCCGGCGGTCAAGGTGAAGGTGCCCTCGACGCAGGCGCCTTTGCCGCCGACGTAGCCCGTGGCCGCCGCCGCGCCTTGGGCGCCGCAGGCCTGCACCCGGAACTCACCCGTGCTCGGCGCCGTCCAGGCCTGATAGCCCGCGCTGACGGCGACCTCACCCTCCAAGGTGGAGCCGAGGTACGCCGCGTCGCAGACGGTCTGGTCGGGGCCGTTCTGGCCCGTCGCGCCGCAGGGGGTGAACAGGCGGGGGCCGGACCAGGCGGTGATCGTCGCGGTGGCGGTGGCGGCCTCGCCCTCTTCGTCGGAGTCCGCGGCCGTCACGGTGCAGGTCCAGACCTCACCCGCCACGGCCACGCCGGACGGCACGGTGTCGCCGGGCAGGCTGCTCGTGATGTTGTCGCTGAAGGCCACGCCGTCACGGGTCCAGGTGATCGTGTACAGGAGCTCCTCGCCGTCGCCGTCCGTCGAGGGCTCGACGACGACGCACTGGAAGGTGCCCCCGGCGACGGGCGTCTCGGGGTCGATGGCGACGACCGGCGCCGAGGGGGCGAGGTTGCCCACCTCCAGCAAGGCGGACTCGGCGGTGGTGCTGCCCCCCTCGGAGTCCGTGGCGGTCACGACGACCTGCACGGTGTCGCCCTTGTTGAAGTGCTCCACGCCGCTGAGGCTCTCGACGCCGCTGGCGACGAGGGTGTCGTTCACGAGCCACTGAATCTCGTAGGTCAACACGTCGCCATCGGGGTCGGAGCCGCCGATGAGCGCGGTGACCACGGTGTCGGTGGTCACGGCGGCGGGGGTGAGGGTGATCGTCACGGCGGGCAGGCCGTTGCCGATCGTGGCCTCGGCGGTGGCCGAGGGGCCGTCCTCGATGCCGTCGTTGGGGGTCACGGTCACCGACCAGACCTGGCCCCGGGTGACGCGGTCGCCGGGCACGGTGTCTGTGGTGAGATCAGCCTGAAGGGCGCCGTCAAGCGTCCAGGCCCAGGTGTAGGAGATCGTGTCACCGTCGGCGTCAGTGGACTCAACGGTCATCTCGGCGACGAGGTCCTCGCCGGTCGTGCCCCCCGCGAGGGAGAGGATCGGGGCGCTGGGCGGGCTGTTCTCGGTGGCGGTGTCGTCGCCGGAGGACTTGTCCCCGACGCAGGCGTTGAGGGCAAAGAGACTCAGCAACAGGATCGTGGACGGCTGACGCATCAGAACTCCTTCTTGGAGAATTGGGGGAGCCTCAGGGTAGCACCAGAATCGACCCGCTTCAGGCCTTTGTCGTCGGAGGTGGCGGGAGATCCTCGATGTCCACCAGCTCGATCGGGCTCAGGGCGAGGTGGCTCTTGGCCGTGGTGCTGCGGCGTGGCGGCGTGCGCTCCCGCTCCTCCGTGGAGGCGAGGCGCTCGGGCAGCTCAAACCAGAAGGTCGTGCCGCGACCGAGCTTGCTCTCAAAGCCGATGGCGCCGCCGAGGTCGAGCACCATGTCGCGCGCCCGGGCGAGGCCCGTCGGTCGGGCGTCTTGGGCGCGTGGGCGGCGGAAGACGCGGGGCTGAAACGCCTCGGGGATGCCGGGGCCCTCGTCGCGCACCTGCACCCGGAAGGCCTCGCGGGAGTGTTTGAGCGTGACCTCGACCCGGCCAAAGGGCGGCGTGAAGGTCAAGGCGTTGGAGAGGAGCTGCTCGATCACCTCGGTCACCCGGTCGGGATCGCCGAGCACGAGGGCCTCCTTGACGTCGGCGGTGAGGGCGACCGACGCCCGGCTCACGTCCCGGGCGACGCCGCGCGCGGAGTGAACAGACGCCTCCAGCAAGCCCGCGAGGTCCACGGGCTCCAGGACGAAGGAGCTGTCCCCGGCGCCTTTGGGGGCCATGGCGCTCACCTCATCGGCGAGGCGCACGAGACGCTCGGTGTTGCGGGTGGCCAAGGCGATGAGCTGGGCGACCCGCTCCGGCACCTCCCCGGCGGCGCCGCTGCGGATGAGGCCCAGCGCGCCCTGCACCGAGTTGAGCGGCATCCGGAGGCCGTGGCTCACCTGGTTCACGAGCTCCGTGCGCACCCGGAACAGCTCTCGCTGCTGGGTGACGTCGCGCACGATGGCGACGACGTCCTCTTTGCCGTTCGCCGTGAGCCGCGCCTCGTAGTCACGCATGGCGCCGAGCGTCTCCATGCGGAACTCGACGATGGCGTGCCCAAACGCCAAGGCGTCTTCAGCCCGGCCCAACAGCGGGTGGGTCACCCGAGACGGCCAGAACTCGGTGATCGACTGCCCGACGTGATCCGACTGGCCCAAGAGGCCGAGGCCGTCCTTGAGGTCGAGCACGGTGCCGTCGGGGCGAAAGCGCATCACGAGGTCGGGGATGGCGTCGATGAGCGCCCGGGTGCGGGCCTCGGACGCGCGTAAGGCGTCCGCGCTCGCCCGAGACATCTCGTTCCAGCGCGTCGTGAGCTGAAACGACACGAGGCCAACGCAGATCAGCAAGATGACGCTGAGCAGAGGCACGACGTCGGTGCTGTTGAACGCGGCGATGGCGTCGAGCTGCACCTCCCGGGGCAGCCCGGCGACGGCGAGCTCCAGGCGGTACTCGGCCGTGGCGCGGTTGCCGAGGATGAAGGTGGAGAGGAGCGCCACACCCAAGGCCAAGAGCGCGGCGAGCAGGCGCGGCGTCGGCAGGCTCCAGGGCTGGGCGAGGCCGGTCTCCGACTTCCAGGCGTAGACCTTCGGCCCGGCGAGCACGAGGATCGGCCCGATGAGGAACGCCCACTGGGCGAAGGGGCCGATCCAGCTCCCGTGCCACAGGGTCAGGCGCTCGACGAGGGTGTCTTTGACGATGAGCGCCCGCAGGGCCTCGCCGCCCGAGCCGAGCACCGCGCTCAACAGCGCGATCAACAAGAAGTAGACCGCGGCCAGGGGTTTGTTCGGCGAGGTCGAGACCGGCGCGGCGCGGTAGCCGAGCGCCACGGGGACGAGCCCCATCGCCTCGGCGCCCGAGAGCAGGGCCGCGACGTGGAGGGGATCCCCGGTGAACAGCCGCAGGGCGACGCCGGAGACCAAGGCGCCAGAGAAGCCCCAGGAGAGCCCCATCCACAAGGTCACCGGCCCGAACACCAAGAGCGCGGGGTGCAGCGCGACCTGGCTCGTGACCCCGGCCACGGTGATCGGCACCGAGGAGAGCCCCGCGAGCTCCCGGCCGACGCCGAACATCACCGTGAGCGCCACGGCCAAGGCCCACAGGCCGATCACCCGCCGGGCGTGCGGCTCCATCGGCGCGCGCAAGGCGGTCCACGCCGAGATCGGCGCGTAGAGGCTGGGGTCGGCGTTGGCGAGCAGCGAGTCGCGCACGGCGGCCTGGTCCGTTGAACTTCAGACCTTCAGAGTACACCCTCACGGGCCCCGCGCCGCGCCAAGGTCGTGAGGATCCCCAAAGAGCGCGCGCCGGAGGCAGATCTAAGCGCGGTCGCGCCCGCTCAAGACGACGCGCCGCGCCGCGCTCCGCCGCGCGTGAACGGCGCCACGGAGCGCACATCTCCACGGTTTGTTGACAACTGGCGCGGGCCTCGGTCAATCACAGGGCGGTCTCTACTTGTGAACGCTTAGCCACTAAGCTAAGATGGTTGTTCAGGATGAACAGCACTACTCTTCCCGTGGAGCCCGCTATGACCGCATCCCCGCTCCGCCTGCGCCTTGGACGACGCCTTCGGGACTATCGACTCCGCGCGAGCCTCACCCAGCGCCAGCTCGGCGATCGTTCCGGCGGCATCGCCGCGGGTGAGATCTGGCGCTTCGAGTCCGGGGCGCGCTCCCCGAACCTCGCCACCCTCTACCGGCTCGCCCAGGGCCTCGGCTGCTCTGTGAAGGAGCTCGTCGATGTCGACGGCCCAGAACAGATCGCCCAAGACCCCGGCACCCCTCGGGCGAAGGAGTGGGAAGAGCTTGAGATGCTCTTCGTGCGCCTGCGGGGCAAGCCCCCGGAGGTCATCCGCACCGTGCTCGCCGCCGTCGACGCGATCATCAAGGTCGCCTGATCCACGTCGTGCCCGGCGGGGTGTCTTGGGCGCTGTCGCCTGCGCCCCTGCCGGTCGGCCGCGAGACGTGCGTGCCCCCACCGCTTGAGCGTGTGTCGCGGCGGCGTCACGCGCAGAGGTCTTGATCCCTGTGGAAGACGACATCGACGACGACAAGAAGGAGAAGAAGCCGAAGAAGCGGGCGACCAAGGCCGGGAAGGCGCCGCCCGCGTCGAGCGTCGCCGGGAGCGAGGGGCCTCCCGCGCCGCCGATGGACCTGGACCCCGACGTCGATCCCGACCTCGACGCGCTCTTGAGCGCAGGCGGCCCCGACGCCCCCGAAGAGGGCGGCTTCCTCAGCGCCAGCGAGCTCATCGACGATGACCAGGGCTCGCCGGAGATCCGCGAGCGGGTCGGCCAGCGCCTCCGCCAGCTCCGCAAACGGGCTCGGCTCACCCAGACCGAGCTCGGCGCCCGCTCCGGCGGCATCCGCGCCGGGGAGATCAGCCGCTTTGAGAACGGCGAGCGCCTGCCCAGCGTCGAGACCCTCGCCAAGCTCGCGCGGGGCCTTGATCTCCCCTTGCGTGATCTCGCCGCCTTAGACGATCTGGCCGAGCCCGGCGCCCCCGACGTCGAGGCGCTGGCGACGAAGCTCCACGGTCAGCAGACGCGCACCTTACGCCTCGCCATCGCCGTGATCGAGGCCCTGCTCAAGAGCTCTTAGGAGCTGCTGCAGTCGGCGAGGTCGGCGTCGCGGCCCGCGTCCGTCGGCAAGGCCGAGGCGATTCGGCGGGCGTCGTCACAGCGGCGCCCCTCGATGAGCGCCCGCACCAAGGCGGCGCGCAGCTCAGGCTCTTTGCCTTTGCCGAGCTTCTTCTCGGCCTCAAGCGCCACGTCGAGCTGCCGCGCGCTCACGGCCATGCTCAAGATCAGGCTGTGGCCCTCTTCAGGCTTGGGCATGCCCACCAAGGCCGCCTGGGCGTAGCGCACGCCGCGCTCGGGGTAACCGCCGTCTCGGGCGCTGATCGCGAGGTTCCACCAGGTCTGCCAGCCCACGGCGGGGTGGCCGAGCAGGGGGTCGATGGTGGCGAAGGCGAGGTCGTAGTCGCCGAGCTCGGCGGCCAAGGTGGCCACGAGGGCCTGGGCCTGGGGTTTGTCGGGGGTGGGCGCCAGCTCCGCCGCCGCCATCGCCGCGTCCAGCGCCGCCAGGGTGCGCCCCGAGCGTGAGAGCTCCAAGGCCTCGTTGTACTTGAGCTTCCAGGCGTTCACGAGATCGCGGACGTCCTCACCGAAGGCGAGGCCGCAGGAGAACAAGAACAGGAGGAGGGTGCGCATCATGTGAGGGTGAACCCTTCAAGCCTCCCTGGCAATCCCGGGGAGAGACTTTCGGAAGATCGGCGTCTTAGGCCGGGTTATGAAGAGGAGATCCTTGAGTGAGCGACCTGGATCACCCTCGGCGCGGCGCGTGACGCGCCGACCCCAGGAATGTCAGATAAGTTGACAGAAGCTCACCAAAACTCGACCGAGGCCCACATGCTGATCCTCCTGCTGTCCAGCCTCCTCTCCTGCACCCCCTCGGACACCAAGTACAACGTCTACAACACCGAGCCCGGCGCCTCCATCAGCGCCCCGGTCGAGGGCCAGGCGTTTGATGAGCGCAGCTCGGTCAGCTTTCGGGGCCGTGTCGTCGACAACCAGGATGATCCCAGCGAGCTGTACATCACCTGGAGCTCGGATCTCGACGGGGTCTTACAAGAGGGCCGCCTCGCCGATGGCGACGGCAACGTCAGCTTCGTCACCGCGAACCTGAGCGTCGGCACCCACGCCATCACCCTCACCGCGACGGACACCGCCTCGGCCCAAGGCTTCACCTCCGTCGGCATCGTCGTCGAGGACGTCGAGGATCGCCCCCGGGTGAACATCCTCGCCCCGGTCGGCTCCGACTACGGCGTCGAGGAGCTGCCCTACACCCTCCGCGCCGGGGTCACCGACGACCAAGACGCCGCCGCCGCGCTCTTGCTCATCGTCACCTCGGACATCGAGGGGGAGCTGTGCCGCGAGACCCCAGGCGCGGACAACATCGCCACCTGCGACGTGATCCTCGGCCTCGGCAGCCACCTGCTCACCTTCACGGCCTGGGACTCCGGCGGCAACTCCGCCGAGGCCACCACCTACTTCCCCGTCATCGCCGAGACCGAGCACGACTTTGACGGCGACGGCTTCACCGAGTCCTTGGGCGACTGCGACGACACCGACGACGACCGATACCCCGGCGCCTCCGAGGTCTACGACGGCGTCGATCAAGACTGCGACAACCTCATCGACGAGAGCACCGTCGGCTTTGACGACGACGGCGACCTCTACTCCGAGCTCGACGGCGACTGCGACGACGACGACAAGACGGTCTACCCCACGGCCAAGGAGCAATGCGACGGCGCCGACAACGACTGCGACCTGAGCATCGACGAGGGCACCTCCTGCTTTGACGACGACGGCGACGGCCTCACCGAGGACGACGGCGACTGCGACGACGCGAACGGCGCGGTCTACCCTGGCGCCACCGAGGCCTACGACGGCGCCGACAACGACTGCGACTTCATCGTCGATGAGGGCACCGTCGGGTACGACGACGACGCCGACCTGTACACCGAGCTCGACGGCGACTGCGACGACGCCGACCGCTCGGTCTACCCCGGCGCCAAAGAGAGCTGCGACGGCGTCGACAACGACTGCGACGTCACCGTCGACGAGGGCACGTCCTGCTTCGACGACGACGGCGACGGCTACACCGAGGACGCCGGGGACTGCAACGACGCCAGCGCCGGGGTGAGCCCCAAGGCCACGGAGAGCTGCGACAGCGTCGACAACAACTGCGACGGCAGCACCGACCCCGCGGGCTCAACGGGCTGCACGACGTACTACCTCGACAGCGACGGCGACGGCTACGGCGTCTCCACCAGCTCGTCCTGCCTCTGCGCGCCGAGCGCCACCTACAAGGTCACCAACAGCGCCGACTGCTACGACTCCAACTCCAAGGCCAGCCCCGCCCAGACCGGCTACTTCACCGCCGACCGTGGCGACGGCTCCTACGATTACGACTGCGACGGCGCCGAAGACCAGCGGTACACGACCATGGGCTCTTGCCCCACGAACATCCTGCGCTGCTCGGCGGACGCCGTGGTGGGCTGGAAGGGCAGCACGCCGCCCAAGTGTGGCGCCTCCCGCAACATGATCACCCGCTGCTCTTACGACCCCACGGCGTCGTTCACCACCTGCACCGAGACCACGGCGAGCACCGTGCAAGAGTGCCAGTAGGCCGCTCAGTCGACGTAGCCCAAGGCGCGCAGAGCCGCGTCGTCGTCGCCGCGCCCGGCGTGGCTCACCCCGCCGATGGGCATCGGCGGCGGCAGGCAGGCGCGTAAGGTGGCCAAGGTGGCTTCAGGCTCGGCGGGGGCGCTGCGCGGGTCCACCCACAGGCGCTCCTCGTCGCCGACCTGGATCAGCCGGGCCGTGCCGAGGGTGCAGGCCGAACCCTCCACCCCACGCAGCAGAGAGCTGGCGGGGCAGGGCGCGTCGGGGCCTTCTGCCTCCCAGGGGCCCAAGCCGTCGCCGTCCGCCCAGGCCAGCGCCGCGTCGTAGAGCCCGCTGAGGCACACCCCTCGGGCTGACGTCGTGGGGGTGAGGCCTGGCGCGCGCAGCAGCAGCGGCACGGCGAGCTCGGCCTCGGTGAAGCCCTCGCCGTGCTCCATCACGCCGTCCTCGTTGAAGGCCTCGCCGTGGTC
>JBEAVX010000439.1:0-9166 GCA_041160755.1 Pseudomonadota bacterium | reverse complement strand
GACGGCGTCGCTGGACGCCGTCGCCTTGGGCTTGGCCTTGAGGGCCCCGCCACGGAGCGCGATGGCGAAGGACGAGAACTCGGCGATGTCTTTGCAGAGGCTCAAGTCGGAGAGCATCCAGGTCTCAAAAGACTTCTCTTCGTTCGTGCCGTCCATGCGGCCGCACTCGTACAGCGGCAGGGGGCCCCAGTCGAGGTTCGGCTGATCGGGGACCTCGGTGAACTGCACGTTGTACTGGCTGCGCAGCACCCGCTTGAGGGCGTAGCGCGCCTGGAGCACGGCGATGGGGTAACCGCCGGCCTCGTTCGCCAGCGCCTTCACGTCGTCCAGCGGCACCTTGCGGTCATACGCGCGGTCGAGGAGCTTCACCTGGGCGGGGGTGAGCTTGTCTACGGCCTTGGAGAGCAGGTCGGAGGGCTTCTTCTTGCCGGTGATGTTGTTCGGGAAGTCGCCGCCCCAGGCGCGCTCTCCGGCGGTCTTGAGCTCCTCGACGATGATGTCGTGGGACCAGCCGGGCAAGAGCCGCGCCTCGGTGACGGTGCTCACCCCTTCAGCGAACCGACGGCAGGCCGTCTCCAGGGGCTGACGGCAGGGGGGATCGCCCAGACGGCTCGCCGCGATGGCGTAGTACCAGTCCGAGAACCGGCTCGCCATGGCCTGACCGGCCTCGGCGTCGCCGGAGCGCCACTGCTTGAACAACTGCTGAATCGTCTGTCCCGCCAGTTCCGACATGTTCACAGGCTCCACGATGACCCTGGGAGAATAGGACGACGGCGCCGCCAGGGCAAGGGGGCGACGAGAACTCCCGCGCTGAGCGCCTTGGTGAGCGCGCTCTTCTCGCCCTGGGCCGGCCTCGTCGTCAGCGCAGCGCGGCGCGCGCGGCGGCCTCGGCGGCGACGGCGTCAGGCTGGCCGGGGTTCAGCCGCAGGGCCTCCTCGCAGTGGGGCAGGGCGTCTTGGGCACGATCTACGGCGGTGAGGAGCTGGCAGAGGCGCACCCGGCCTGAGAAGTAGCCGGGGTCGAGGCGCACCACCTCCTCGTAAGCGGCGACGGCGGCGGGGAGCTCTCCCCGGACCCGCGCGTCACCGCCGATGAAGCGGTAATAATCTCGGGCGAGCTCACCGCTGCGGCTCAGGCCGACGACGAGGGCGGCGCTGAGCGCGGCGCGGGCGGCGGCGCTGGGGCTCGGCGCGGTGATGAGCAGGGTCAAGAGCGCCCAGAGGCCGATCAAGCTGAGGTCCCGGGAGAAGGGCAAGCCAAAGGCGACGGCGGCCACGAGGATCGCCGCGCCGAGTCGCCAGGCCCACGGCCCGGCGGCGCCCTCGACGGGGGGCACCAGGCGGCCAAGGCCCCGGGCCAGCGGCGCGGGCATCACCAGGGTGTAGAGCGTGATCATCAACAACGAGAACTGGCCGATCTTGAGGTCGAGGGCCTCTACGCTCAGGTGAAACGCCACGCCGAGGGGCCACAGCAGCGGCCAGAGCCTCGGGGTGAGCCAGGCCACGGCGAACAGCGCCTCGATGAGCAGCACCGCGACGGCCCCGGCGGCGACGACGGAGAGCGGCGCCACGCCGAGGGTCTCGCCCAAGGAGTTGATCAGCGCCCGCGCCCACTCCACCTGGAGCTGGGCGTTGAGGGTGACCCCCGAGGTCCACCGCTCGTCGAGCTTGGCGACGGCGGCCCAGGCGTAGACGATGGCGAGCTGCACGCGGAGGAGCTTGAACCCCCAAGGGGCGATCTCGCCGCTGCGTCGGGCCTCGGTCGTGAGCAGCGCGGCGCCGGAGAGCGCGAGGGTGACGAGCACCATGAGGTAGTGGTGCTGGTAGGAGTCGAGCTGGCTCCACAGCACCGTCGCCGAGAGGCAGGCCGCCAAGGCGGGCAGGGCGATCGTGGCGCGGGCGCCCAAGGCCAAGCGTAGGCAGAGCATCGAGGCCGTGAGCGTGAGGAGCAAGATCCCAGGCGCCGTCGGCGCGGGCAGGAGCGCGTCGAGGCTGGGCGGCAGGTGTGAGACGTTGAACCGCCCAGCGCCGTAACGCCCGGCGTGCACGAGCTGCTGGCCGGTGTCGAGCGCCAGAGCGCCAAAGAACAACAGCCGGGTGAGGCCGAGGCGGGCGGGCTCCACCTCCGGGGCGTCCCAGAAGCGGTCCCAGCGCGCGGCGAGCCCGGCGCTCACGGCGCCTCCGCGCAGAGGTCGTCCGTGGGCTCGATCATCGTGCGCTCCACGCCGTCGATCTCCCGACAGGTCAGGCGCATCCGCAGCGCGCCGCCGGGGTTCGTGAGGCAGACCCGCCTCGCGACGGCCTTGACCACGTCCATGCGCCCGCGCTCGACCAAGGTGAGCCACGCGCTGTGAAACTCGCGGCCGAGGTCCAGGGGCGCGCCGTTGAGCTGGGCGCTCGCCGAGCAGCGGACCATACGTTCGGGGGAGAACATGCGCCAGGCGAAGCGCTCGTCGAAGGGATCGTCCGCCTCACGCAGGGCGTACCAGCGGAGCGGCAGCGCGAGCTGGCTCAGCAAGAAGGCGGCGATGAAGAGGTCGCGGGCCCGCATCACCTGGGGGTGTATCCCAAGCGGGCGAAGGGCGTTAGCAGAGCCGCATCGACGAGGTGCGCTGATGCCGCTTGCCCCCGACACGCTCCGCTGGTTTCAGGAGGCGACGATCACCGTCACCCCCCGCGAGGCCGAGCCGCTCACCGTGCCCGCCGCCGGGCTCCTCCCGCGCCCGCCGCTGCCCAGCGCCCTGCGGCCGAGCGCCTGGATCGTCCCCGCGTGGGATCCCTTCGCCGAGCCCGCCTTAGACGCCGACGCCCGCCAACGCGCCGAGCGCCAGCTCCTCACGTCCGTCGGGCAGGCCGAGCTGGCCTCGGTGCCCGCGACGCTCACCGGCGCCGAGGGCCTCGCCGTGCCGGGCGTCGCGCTCTTGGGCGTCGATCGGGCCCGGGCCCTACGCTTGGGCTACAAGCGTGGGGTGTGGGCGGTGATCGGGCTCTACGCCGAGCGCGCCGTCGTCGTGTTCACCGGGATCAACAGCCGCCAGAAGGCGCCTGAAGAGTAGCCGCGCGACGCCGACGCCCCAAGGCGAAGAGGAGCCCCAGCCACGCCGCCGATCGCCCCGCGCCCGCCGTGGCGCAGGCGCCTTTGGTCTCCGGGTCCTCGGCCTTGGCCTCCGCGTCAAAATCGAAGGAGTCCAGGCCGGTGACGACCCGCTCGCCGCCGGTCGCGAAGGTGAGCGCCTCGCAGGCCGCGCCGCCGGGGGCGCTCGCGGTGATCACCAGCGACGCGGCGCTGTGCGCGCCGAGGGTGAAGCGGGTGAGCAGGGCCCGGCCGGTCACGTCAAAGGCCGTGCCGTCGGGCAGCTCAATCGTCTCGCCGGGGCCAAACTCGGCGCTGGTGAGATCGGCGGGGCCCGTGGCGCCCAGGGTGGCGCCGGGGGCGTCGCAGTGGATGAGCGCCCGCTGATCGGCCTCGGCGGCGAGGTTCGTGAGCGTGAGCGCGGCGCCGGTGTCCAGCGCGCTGCCCGTGACGACCGTCCACGGCGCGGCGAGGGCCTCCACCACGTCGAGGCGACCGCCCGCGCGCACCTTGTCGGCGAGATCCGCGCTGGGTTTCGCCGACGCGCGCAGGATCTCGGCCACGTCCCCGGCGCCCAGATCCGGGTGCGCCTCCCACAAGAGCCCGGCGGCGGCGGCCACCAGCGGCGTGGCGTAGGAGGTGCCGCTGGCGACGGCGTAGTCGTCCTCGCCGCCCACATCCAGCGAGCAGAGGTCCACCCCGGGCGCGGCGAGGTCCACGGACTCGGGGCCGTAGTGGCTATACGGGTTCAGCGTGTCCGAGGTGGTGCTCCCGGCGACGGAGAGGATGTGCTCGCCCTCCTCCCCGGCGGGGTAGAGCGGGAAGGTGTCGTTGTTGGCGTCGCTGCAGCTCGGCGAGCCGCAGTTGCCCGCGGCGGCGACGAGCAAGATCCCGGCGTCCCCCAAGGCCGCGACGGCCTCGCCCAAGGCCTCGCTCCGGGGGCTCGACGCCAAGGAGTACGAGAGCACCCGCACGCCGAGGCTGCCCTCCGCCAAGGCCGCCATGGAGTCCACGGCGTAGGAGATGTAGAGCGCGCCCGAGCTGTCGGCGATCTTGTGCAGCACGAGCTGGGCGTCCGGGGCCAAGCCCGCGCGCCCGGCGTCGTTGTCGGGCACAGCGGCGATGAGCCCGGCGATGAAGGTGCCGTGGCCAGGCACCCCGGCGGTCCAGCTCACCTCGGCCAAGGAGTCGCCGTCGCCGTAGTCGTACTGGGCGAGGATCTGGCCGCTGAGGTCCTCGTGGGTCGCCAAGAAGCCGCTGTCCGCGATGGCGATCGGCGCCGCGCTCAGCCCGGTGACCGAGTCCCACACCGTCGTCGCCCGCAGCGCGGTGAGATCCCAGAGCTCCGCGCAGTCCGTCGTGCCGCCCGCGTCGCCGTAGAGCGCCCGGGGGATCGGCGCGAGCACGGGGGCCTCAAGCCGCGCGTCCTCCTCGACAAACCGCACGCCGGGCAAGGTCGACAGCGGCGAGAGGTCAGCCCAGTCATCGGGCACCTCCACCACGCAGACCTTCGGCGCGCTGTGGCAGCGCAGCAGCTCCGCCCCCAAGGCCCGCGCCGCCGGCGCCAGCGCCGGGTTCGCCGGATCCTCTACCCCCAAGAGCGCGCGCCCAGCCCAGGCCGCCGTCGAGATCGTCCACAGAAGGGTCATCACGTCTCCTCATCGCGTGGGTTGCCCGCGCGTGAGGAGTGTACCCCGGCGGATCAGCGCCGGGTGAGCCAGCAGAGCGCCTCGACATGATCGGTGTGGGGGAACATGTCGAACGCGAGGAGCCGCTCCACGACGTACCCGGCCTTCAACGCCGGCCCGATGTCACGGCCCAAGGCGCTGGGGTTACACGACACCACGGCGATGGCCTTGGGGCGGGTGACGATGAGCTGCTCCATGAGCCCCGGCGCGCCCGCCCGAGGGGGGTCGAGCACGGCCACGTCAAAGAACTGGTCCCCGGCCTTGAACCGCCCGGCGTCCCCGGCCACGGCGCGAAGGGGCAGGCCGAGGCGCTTCACCGTGGCCTGGGCGTCGCGGATCGCCGCGCCCTCCCGCTCGATCAGGGCGACGGGCACCCCGGCGGCGGCGAGGGGCATCGAGAGGTTGCCCGCGCCGCCGTAGAGATCGAGCACCCCGGCGGGCTTCAAGGGGCAAGATCAGGCCGCGCAGGGCGTCCACCAGGGCCTCGTTGACCTCCAAGTTCACCTGGTAGAAGGTCTCCGCCGAGAGCTGGTGCTCCACCCCGGCCACGGTGAGGCGCACCTTCACGTCCCCCTTGAGGGCCTTGCCGTTGAGCGCCACGGGCATCGGCGCGGCCTGAAGGAGCGCCCGAGCGGCGTCTGGGCGCGCGCCCCGATCGGCGAGGCGCGCGTGCAACACCACGTCAACGCCGTTTGAGCGCAGCTCCAAGCGGTCGAGGCCCCGGGCGTCGGGGATCGCCGCGTTGAGCTTGGCGAGGGCCTCGTTCACCTCGGGCCGGGCGATGGCGCAGGCGTCGATGGCGTTGTGATCGTGGCTGCGCGGGCGGTTGTAGCCCAGGCGGCCCGTGGGCCCGACGCTCAGATCGATGCGCGCCCGATAACCGAGGCCGCGCGGGGAGGGGACGAAGGTGTCGACGGGGCGGCCCGCCGCGCGCGCCACCAAGGCCATCTTCTCGGCGTGTTGGGTGAGGAGGGGGCTGTCCATGCGGGGACAGCCGCCGCATTGGGCACGAATCGGGCAGAGGGGCTCAGACATAGGGCCGGGGTGTATCCGGTCCCCGCGCTTCGTGGCTACATTGCGCAGAGAGTCCAAGCCACGCGGAGGAGCCGCCGATGCCTGTCCCGCCCCGTCGCTCGCGCCTCGGTCGCCTGCGCCTGTTGTTGACCGATCCCGGTCAGTGGTGGGCCGAGCGTTACGCCAGCTCAAGCGCCATGCACCTCTCCGCCGTGCGCCCGGACACCTGGCGCGACGACGTTGGCCCCCAGGCGCCGTCCCCTGTGGCGGCAGAGAGGCCCGCCGAATAAGTGCGCCGCTCCTCCGGGTGAAAAAAGGCCCATGATCACGTACCGCAAGACCCAAGGCCGCCAGGTGGTCGCTCGTCGTGAGGGCGCCTACGTCGGCAAGCTCGATGACTTCCAGTTTGACCTCACCCGCCGGGTGATCTACGGCTACCGCCTCAAGGGCGGCGGGGTGTTTGGTCGCGCGGGCGGCGTGAGCGCCAAGATCCTCGATCAGATCGGCCGCGACGTGGCCTTCGTGGGCGCCGAGGAGGACGTCGAGTGGTCGGGCGCCTCCCGCAACGCTGAAGAGGGCCGGGCTTGGGCGTCTCTGTACCGGGGCACCCGGGTGATGAGCCGCCTGGGCGCGTCCATCGGCGCCGTGGACGACCTGGCCTTTGACCCGGCCTCGCGAAAGGTCGTCGCGCTCATCCTCGACGGCAACCGCTACATCGAGCTCACCGAGCAGGTCGCCACGGGCCCCGCCGCCGTCATCGTGGAAGACACCGCGCTGGTCCGTGATCTCCCCCAAGAGGAGCACGCCGGGCAAGACTGGTGGAGCCGGGTGGTGTCGAGCTTCTCGTCTTCAGACGATCGCTCCGAGCCGCCCAAGGCGCTCACCGAGCCCGCGCCGGCCGCGCCGCCGCCCGATGAGCCCTCGGCCGAGAAGCCCCCTCAGTAGGTGGGCAGGCTCGGGTCGATCTCCTGCGCCCAGGCCGTGATGCCGCCGTCGAGGTTGTACAGGCGCTGGGGGTCAAACCCGGCGTCCGCGAGGGCCTGCGCCGCGGCGGCGGATCGTCCGCCCATCTTGCAGTGGATGAGGATGTCGCGGTCCCGGGGCAGCTCATCGACGATGTGCAGCACCTCCGTGTGCGGCTGGAGGCGATCGGCGAAGGCCAGCTTCACGATCTCGGCCTCGCTCGACCGGCGCACGTCCAGCACATAAGGCGCCCAGCCCGCGTCGAGGCGCGCCTTGGCGGCGGTCACGCTCAGCCGAGAGAAGGGCTCGGCCGGGGGCGCGTCCGAGGGCTTGGGCACCCCGCAGAACTCTTGGTAGTCGATGAGCTCGGTGATCGGCTTGGCGTCGGGGTCACGGCGCAGCTTGAGCTCCCGAAACCGCATGTTCAGGGCGTCGTAGAGCAAGAGGCGGCCGGAGAGGGACGTGCCTTGGCCCAGCAGGATCTTGATCGTCTCCGTCGCCTGAATGCAGCCGATGACGCCGGGCAGAATGCCCAGCACGCCACCTTCAGCGCAGGACGGCACGAGCCCCGGCGGCGGCGGCTCGGGGTAGAGATCCCGGTAGTTGGGCCCGCCTTGGTAGTTGAACACCGAGGCCTGGCCCTCAAACTTGAAGATCGAGCCGTACACGTTGGGCTTGCCCAAGATCACGCAGGCGTCGTTGACCAGGTAGCGGGTCGGGAAGTTGTCGGTGCCGTCGACGACGACGTCGTAGTCCGCGAGGATGCGCAGGGCGTTCGCCGAGGTGAGCGGCTCCTCAAAGATGTCGAGGACCACGTTCGGGTTGAGGTCGTGAATACGCGCCGCCGCCGAGCGCACCTTGGGCACGCCGACGCTCGACGTGCCGTGGATGATCTGCCGCTGGAGGTTGGAGGCGTCCACGACGTCAAAATCGACGAGCCCGATGCGGCCCACGCCCGCGGCCGCCAAGTAGAGCAGGAGCGGCGAGCCCAGGCCCCCCGAGCCGATGCACAAGACCTTGGCGCCCTTGAGCTTTCGTTGGCCCTCGACGCCGACCTCATCCAAGATCAGGTGCCGGGAGTACCGGCCGATCTCTTCGCTCGTCAGCTCCGGCAGCTCGCTCACGCCGCACCCCCGGCGATGGACGGGACGATGGTGAGCTCGGCGCCTGCGCCAACCGGCGTGGCCTCCTTCTGCAAGAACCGGATGTCCTCCTCGCCGAGGTAGACGTTCACGAAGCTGCGCAGCTTGCCTTCGCCGTCGCGCAGGTGCTTCTGGAGGCTCGGGTAACGGGTGGTGAGCGCGCCCAGCGCCTCGCCGACGGTGGTGGCCTCGACGCTGACGCTGGCCTGGCGCTCGGTGTAGACCCGAAGCGGGGTAGGGATGTGGATAGTCACGGCCACGAGGGCACCTCCAGGGAACGTTGGAACATCAGCCCTCCCAGACGTGGGGCTCAGAGAGGTAGCGGCTGCCGCCATCGGGGAAGATGGTGACGACGACGCCGGTGGTGAGGGGTTTGGCGACCTCAATGGCCGCCCACAAGGCCGCGCCGGAGGAGATGCCCGCGAGCAGGCCCTCCTCACGCGCCAGGCGCCGAACGAGCACCAGGGCGTCTTCAGTGGGCGCGCCCAAGGCCAGATCCGCGAGGCCCTCCGGCTGGTAGATCGGCGGCACGATCGCCGTCTCCATGTGTTTGAGGCCCTCTAAGCCGTGAAACGGCGAGTCGGGCTCCACCGTCGTGCAGTGCACGTCGCGGTCGCGCGCCTTGAGGTAGCGGCTCGTGCCCATGAACGTGCCGGAGGTGCCCAAGGTGGCGACGAAGTGGGTGATCCGCCCGCCGGTGTCGCGCCAGATCTCCGGGCCCGTGGAGTGGAAGTGCGCCTTCCAGTTGGCCTCGTTCGAGTATTGGTCGCAGTAGAAGTAGAGCTCGGGGTTCGAGGCGGCGATCTCTCGGGCCTTCAAGATGGCGCCGTCGCTGCCCTCCAGCGGGTCGGTGTAGACGATGTCGACGCCATAGGCGTTGAGGATCCGCTTACGCTCGGTGTTCGCGTTCGCCGGCAGGCACAGCTTGACCTTGTAGCCCCGGGCCGCGCCGACCATGGCGTAGGCGATGCCCGTGTTGCCCGAGGACGAGTCGAGGATGATCATCCCCGGGCGCAGGAGGCCCCGGCGCTCGGCGTCGAGGATGATGCCCGCGGCGGCACGGTCCTTCACCGAGCCCCCCGGGTTGAACCACTCCAGCTTGGCCCAGATCTCCACCCCAGGGGCGAGGACGCCCTCGGCGATGCGCTTGAGGCGCACCAGCGGGGTGTCACCGATGCGGCAGATGAGCCCGGCGCAGCCCGCGAGCCACTCATCGGAGGGCCCGGGTTTGGTCGAGAAGAGATCGAGCCGACGCGCCGCGTCCATACGGAGGCTCCAGAGGTGACC
>JBEAVX010000364.1:0-8922 GCA_041160755.1 Pseudomonadota bacterium | reverse complement strand
GCGGCAAGAAGTTCAAGAAGTGCTGCTACTCGCCCGATGACGACGGCGAGGCCGACGAGGCCGCCCCGGCGTCCCCCGAGCAGGCCGCCGCTGAGCCCGTGGAGTCCGCTGAGCAGGCCGCTGTCGATGCGCCCACGGCGCCGCCGGAGGCCGAGGGCCAGGCCGTCGCGGACGCGGAGCAGACCCCGACCGACGAGTCGCCGGTCACCGCCTGAGCGGCGGCCTCTGTGGGCCCGGCGCCGTCGCTGGGCCCACGGGGTGCCTCAGAACAGGTCCTCTAACAAGAAGCCTTGCCAAGCCTGGCTGGAGTAGAGGCCCGTGGGCACGTCGGTCTCGCCGTCGCCGTCCCCGTCGATCAGCGCGATGGCCGCGGCGTCGCCGCTGTCGTCGTAGACGAGCCCGCCGTCGGGATCGAGGTCATAGGCCACGGACCAGTCGACCTCGCTGTAGTTGAAGCCCCCGGCCGCGTTCGCGACGCCCATCCAGGTCGAGAAGACGTAGGGCTCGTAGTCGCTCCAGGCGTAGCCCCACTGGGTGATCGCCTGGCGGAACTCCTCGCGGAAGTCTTGTGACATCGGGCCGTAGCCGATGAACCAGGTCTGGGACTCGATGGCCTCGGTGGGGTCGCCGTTCGCCCAGGTGGCCTCGTTGAAGTCCTCACAGGTGGTCTGCACCAGGGTGTACTGCACCTCAAAGGCGCCCCACTCGGCGTCGTTCGAGTCCACGCGGTCGAGCACGGTGATCTTGCCCTCCCACTCACAGGCGTACTGGGCGTTGTAGTTGTTGAAGTAGGCCTGCTCGACGAACAAGAACTTGACGATGGGCTCTTGGAAGGAGTTGGAGTCGTTCGCGAAGAGGTAGTACCCGTCCATCACCCGGCCGTCGTAGACGGCCTCGGCGTCGATGAACACCGCGAAGGGCCGAAACTCGCTGGAGCCCCCGCCACCGCCGCCTCCGCCCCAAGGAGAGGAGTCAAAGCTGTCCCAGACCGGCGTGGAGTCATCCCCGCTGTTCGGCTCCAAGAAGAAGGGCACGAGGATGCACCCGGTCAGCACCGTGGGGACCGAGAGCGACAGGAGAAAGAGCCTCATGAGAACCTCTGTGGCGCGTGACGCGCGTCGGACGCTGCCCTTCTCCCAAGTGTAGCCGCGCTCCAGCGGGGTCACAAGCCCGGCGAAGACGATGAGCGCCTTGCCCGCCGGACAGCGTCAGGTTAGGTCGGCGCCCGCTGTCGTCAATTGGCGGCAGACATCACACGCTTAGATCCCGCGACGTTCGGGGTGCCCCGCGAGGGGTCGAACATCGTTTCTAGGCGGAGGAACAACCCAAACCTGAGCGACGCTCAGGCGCGGCTGCGGCCGCGAGCTGGAGAACAACACATGGTCAACGTCACGCTGCGTCAGCTTCTTGAGGCCGGGGTTCACTTCGGGCACCAGACCCGCCGCTGGAACCCCAAGATGAAGCGCTACATCTACGGGCAGAAGAACGGCATCCACATCATCGACCTCCAGGCCACCGCCCGCGGCCTCCTCGACGCCTGCCGCTTCGTCAGCGCCACCGTCGCCCAGGGCCGCGCGGTGCTGTTCGTCGGCACCAAGCGCGCCGCTCGCGAGATCGTCGAGCAAGAGGCCCAGCGCTCCAACATGTTCTTCATCAACAACCGCTGGCTCGGCGGCACGTTGACGAACTTCCAGACGGTCAAGCGCTCCATCGAGCGCCTGAACACCCTGGAGAAGGCCCGCGCGGACGGCCGCTTCGACCTCCTCACCAAGAAGGAGGCCCTTGAGCTCTCCCGCGAGGTGGAGAAGATGGAGAGCGTGCTCGGCGGCATCAAGGCGATGCGCAACGTCCCCGGCGCGATCTTCATCATCGACCCCAAGAAGGAGTACATCGCCGTTCGTGAGGCCAACCGCCTCAACATCCCCGTCGTCGCCCTGTGCGACACGAACTGCGATCCCGACGGCATCGACTTCGTGATCCCCGGCAACGACGACGCGATCAAGTCGATCCGCCTCTTCACCGCCGCCATCGCCGACGCCGCCATCCAGGGCGCGCAGATGAGCCGCAGCGACAACGGCGCCGGGATGGTCGTGAACGACGGCCCGGGCGTCGAGGTCGTGCAGCGTATTCACCGGCCCGACAGCGCCCCCGAGGCGTCCGCGAGCCCCGAGTACAACGACTCGGCCGACAACGCCTGAGCCTCGCTCAGCCCCATCTCAGAACCTCCTCTGTCCCCGTCAGCGCCACGCGCTGACACGGAGAGAATCATCATGGCTATCACCGCATCCGACATCAAGACCCTCCGCGAGCGCACTGGCGCGGGCATGGGCGACTGCAAGAAGGCCCTTGAGGAGACCGGCGACCTGGAGAAGGCCGTCGATTGGCTCCGCCAGAAGGGCATCGCCAAGGCCGCGAAGAAGTCCGGTCGTGCCGCCACCGAAGGTCTGGTTCACTCGTACATCCACGGCAGCGGCCGCGTCGGCGTGCTCGTCGAGGTGAACGCCGAGACGGACTTCGTCTCCCGCAACGAGCAGTTCCAGGCCCTGGTGAACGACATCGCCCTGCACATCGCCGCCTCGGCGCCGCTCTACCTCACCAAAGAAGAGGTGCCCGCGGACGTGCTCGCTCGTGAGAGCGCCATCTACCGCCAGCGCGCCCTGGAGGAGGGCAAGCCCGAGAAGATCGTCGAGCGCATCGTCGAGTCGGCGCTCAAGAAGTTCTACGAGGACTCCTGCCTGCTTGAGCAGAAGTTCATCAAGGACGACACCAAGACGATCGCCCAGGTGGTCACCGAGGCCGTCTCCACCATCGGCGAGAACATCAAGATCCGTCGCTTCGCTCGTTTTGAGCTCGGCGAGGGCCTTGAGAAGAAGGCTGATGACTTCGCCGCTGAAGTCGCCGCGGTCTCTGGCGTGAAGGCCTGAGAGACGTCGCGCGGGGGGCATCCGCCTCCCGCGCTTCGTTTTGACCGAGCCGCACAAAACCACCTTGAGAGGTACTCCATGGCCGAGCCCGCGTACAAGAGAATCCTCCTCAAGCTCTCCGGCGAGATGCTCGCTGGCAACGATGGTTTTGGCATCTCCCAGCCCGTGATCGAGCGATTCGCCGATGAGGTGAAGGCCGTTCATGAGCTCGGGGTCGAGGTCGCCCTGGTGATCGGGGGTGGCAACATCTTCCGGGGCATCGCGGGCGAGTCCAAAGGCATGGACCGCGCCCACGCCGACTACATGGGCATGTTGGCGACGGTGATCAACGCCTTGGCGTTCCAAGACGCTCTTGAGCAGAAGGACGTCAAGACCCGCGTCATGTCGGCGATCCCGATGGAGCGCATCGCCGAGCCCTACATCCGCCGCCGCGCCGAGCGCCACTTAGAGAAGGGCCGCGTGGTGATCTTCGCCGCGGGCACGGGCAACCCCTACTTCTCCACGGACACCGCCGCCGCCCTTCGCGCCGCCGAGATTCACGCCGACGTGATCCTCAAGGCCACCAAGGTCGATGGTGTCTACGACGCCGACCCGATGAAGCACCCCGAGGCGCGGCGCTTCTTGCAGCTCCGCTACATCGACGCCCTGCAGCTCGGCCTCAAGGTGATGGACTCGACAGCCATCTCTTTGTGTATGGAGAACAGCCTCCCCATCGTGGTCTTCGACTTCGGCGTGCCGGGGAACGTGCTCAAGGTGGTGTGTGGCGAAGACCTCGGCACCCGCGTCGGCAACGACGCGCCCTCGGCCTTCGTCGCGAGCTGATTCGGCCCCGCGCCGCTCGTCTTGAACTCCCAAAAGCCTCGGCCAGAGGCGACTGAGGATGATGATGGTCGACGAATACGTCAACGCGATGACCGATGACATGAAGAAGGCCCTTGAGTCGCTCAAGCAGGCCCTCACCACCGTGCGCACCGGCCGGGCGAGCCCCGCGCTGTTGAACTCGGTGCAGGTCAACGTGAGCACCTACGGCGCGACGATGCCGATCACCCAGCTCGCCACGATCACCGCCCCTGACGCGCGGCTCCTCGTGGTCCAAGCCTGGGACAAGAGCACGCTCTCCGACATCGAGAAGGCCATCGGCTCCGCGGGCCTGGGGCTCAACCCGTCGAGCGACGGCCAGGTCATCCGCGTGCCCATCCCCGCGCTCACCGGGGATCGCCGCAAGCAGCTCACCAAGAACGTCCGCGACTTCGGTGAGGACGCGAAGATCCGCGTTCGCAGCGTGCGCCGCGAGTACAACGACCTCTTCAAAGAGGCCGAGAAAGACAAGGACATCTCTGAGGACGACCTCAAGCGCGCCCTCGCGAAGGTCCAGACGGTCACCGATGAGTACGTCGGCCTGATCGATGGCATGATCGGCGCCAAAGAGAAAGAGATCCTTGAGGTCTGATGGACGCGCCGCTCAAAGTCCCCCGTCACGTCGCGATCATCATGGACGGGAACGGGCGCTGGGCCCAGTCCCGCGGTCTGCCCCGGGTGAAGGGGCACGAGGCCGGCGCGGACTCCGTGCGGGAGATCGTGCGCGCCTGCCGTGAGCTGGGCTGCGAGGCGGTGACGCTGTACTCGTTCTCCACCGAGAACTGGTCGCGGCCGCCCCAAGAGGTCGCCGCGCTCATGGCCTTGCTGCGCCGCTACCTCGTGCAAGAGCGGCGTGAGCTCGTGGACAACGGCGTGCGGTTCCAGGCCATCGGCCAGCTTCACCGCCTCCCGGCCTATGTGCGGGCGCCCCTGGAGGCGCTCACCATGGAGACGCGCCTGCGCTCCCACCGCATGACGCTCACCTTGGCCTTGTCCTATGGCGGCCGCGCGGAGATCGTGGACGCGGTTCAGCGCATCGCCAAGAAGGTGCAAGAGGGCCGCCTGCGCCCAGACGAGATCGACGACAAGCTCCTCGGGCAGCACCTGTTCACCGCTGAGCTCCCCGATCCCGACCTCTTGATCCGCACCTCCGGCGAGATGCGCATCTCCAACTTTATGCTCTGGCAGCTCGCCTACTCCGAGATCTACGTCACGGAGACCGCCTGGCCTGACTTCCGGCGCCCCCAGCTCATCGAGGCGTTCCGCGACTACAGCGCGCGGGAGCGCCGTTTTGGCAAGACCTCTGCCCAGGTGCAGCGAGGAGACGGCGATGCGTGAGCGGATCCTCGCGGCGTTGGTGGGCCTGCTGATCATTCTGCCCGCGCTCATCTTCGGCGGGCAGCTCGCCGCGGAGATCGTCGTCGGCCTCGTGCTGCTCATCGGCCTCGATGAGTACGTCGCCATGGCCTTCCCCGAGGAGCGGCGCGGGGCGTTCTTGCTGCTCTCGGCGACGGGCTTGGGCATCTACGCCGCCGCGCTGCACGGCAGCTCCGGCCAGCTCGTCGCCGCCGTGGTGCTCAGCGCCTTCGCGGTGATGGTGCGGGTGCTGTTTCAGGATCTCCCCGTCGAGGGCGCGTCGAACCGCCTCGCCCGCTACACCTTGGGCCTCGTCTGGATCCCCGCGCTGGTCGTGTTTTTGCCGCTCCTTCGTGGCCTTGAGCACGGCATGGCGCTCGTGTTCTTCTCTCTGGGCGTCACCTGGCTCGGCGACACCGGCGGGTACTTCGCCGGGCGCTTCTTCGGCAAACACAAGCTCTATGAGCGCATCTCGCCCAAGAAGACCTGGGAGGGCGTCGCGGGCGGCGTCGTGCTGGCGGTGATCGCTGGCGGCGTCATCCAGAAGCTCGGCCTGCCCCAGCTCGGCTTTGTGGAGTGCCTCGTCTTGGCCTTCGTGCTCGACATCGCCGGGGTCGTCGGCGATCTCGTCGAGTCGATGCTCAAGCGCTCGTTCGGCGTCAAGGACTCCGGCTGGATCATGCCTGGACACGGCGGGATCCTCGATCGCATCGACGGGGTGCTGTTCACCGCGCCGCTGTTGTATCTCTACGTCGTGGTCGTCCGGGGGCTCTGACCGTTCCGTCGCTTGCAACAGCGGCGGAGGTCGGGCAGTAGTGTGAGAGGAAGCGCCGCGCCCCGCGCGCGGGAGGAGGCTCCATCGACGCCGCGCTTGAGCACTTCACCTCGCTGTTCATCGGGCTGCGCACGGCCTTCGCCGCCGTGGCCTTCGTGGCGACGCTCATCATCATCCATGAGTTCGGGCACTTCTTCTTCGCCAAGGTCTTTGGTGTCGGGGTGCAGGTCTTCTCCGTCGGCTTCGGGCGGCGGCTGTTCGGCGTCGTGTACGGCGGCACCGACTACCGCCTGAGCCTCTTGCCCTTCGGCGGCTACGTGATGATGGAGGGCGCCGATCCCTTTCAGGACGGCGGGGGAGGGGACGGCGACCCCGACTCCCCCACGAGCTTCCTCAACAAGCCGGTGTGGCAGCGGCTGATCATCGTCGCGGCGGGGCCGATCTTCAACCTCGTGCTGCCCGTGGTCGTGTTCACGGGCCTGTACATGGGCGGTGAGCCCGACGTGGCCGCCGTCGTCGGAGAGGTGCAGCTCGCCTCGCCGGGGGCGACCGCCGGGGTGCAGGTCGGCGACCGGATCGTGAAGGTCGGCGACACCGAGGTGCTCTTCTGGACCGACATTTATGACGCCTTGGGCGCGGGCGCGCCGGGGCAGACGATGCCCTTCGAGGTGCAGCGCGGCGGCGAGCGCCTCACGCTCAGCGTCGTCTTGCCGCAGGACATGATCATCGCCGAGGGCTACGGCTTCCCGCACCAGCTCGGCCTGCAGAGCGACTGGGCGAACAACATCATCGGCGTAGACGACCCGAGCTCCCCCGCCGGTCGCGCGGGCCTCAAGACGAACGACCGCATCGCCGCCGTGGACGGCGTGCCCGTGGGCACCTGGGTCGCGCTGTTGGACGCGCTGGAGGCCAAGACCGGCCCGGTGAGCCTCTCCGTGGACCGCCTCAGCCCCAGCGGTGACCAGGAGTCGTTGACCCTCACCCTCACCCCAGATCCGAGCTGGACCCCCCGCGATCTCGGCGTCGTGGACCCGAACGCCAACCCCTACGGCCTCGGCCCGGCGAACCTGTTCATCAACCAGGTCGTCGAGGGCGGCGCGGCGGCGGAGGCTGGGATCCTCCCGGGCGACCACCTCGTCAGCATCAACGGCCGCGCCTTGGGCTCGTGGAACGAGGTCGTCGCGCGCATCGGTGACGCCCAGCAGGGCGAAGGTGACGCCCTGAGCGCGAGCGAGATCTCCGTGACCCTCGTGCGAGAGGGCGCGGTGCGCCAGCTCACCGTGGTGCCCCGGGTCGTCGAGGACACCGACGCGCTGGGCCGTTACCGCAAACGCGCGATGTTGGGCATCGCCACCACCCCGGGCACGACGGTGCAGCCGTTCACCGAGGCCCGCCGCTACAGCTTCCCCGAGGCCGTGAAGCAGGCGACGCGGGAGACCTGGGCGGTGTCGGTGCTCGTCGTGGAGCAGGTCGGCAAGCTGCTCACCGGCGAGGCCGCGCCAGAGAAGTCCCTCGGCGGCCCGATTCAGATCTTCCGCGACGCCGGGCAGGCCGCTGAAGAGGGCCTCTTCGCCTGGGCGCGGCGCCTGGGGCTGCTCTCGGTGTCCTTGGGCATCGTGAACTTCTTGCCCGTGCCCGTGCTCGACGGCGGCCAGATCCTCTTCTACCTGGTCGAGGCCGTGCGGGGGCGCCCGCTCTCCGTGGCCATCCGGGAGCGCGCCCAGCAGATCGGCGTGCTCGTGCTCGTGGCGCTGATGTTTATGGTGTTCATCTTCGACATCAACCGCTGGATCTCCGGGTGAGCGGCCCGACGGTGCTCGCCATCGACACCGCCACGCCGCTGATCGGCGCGGCGCTCGTCGGCCCCGTCGAGCGGGTGTGGACGGTGCGCGCGGTGAAGGGCTCCGACGCCTTGTTGATGCCCGCCTTGGCGGCCTTGCTCGACGGCGTAGACCGCCTCGACGCGATCACCGTCACCGTCGGGCCGGGCTCGTTCACCTCGCTGCGCGTCGGGGTCGCCGCGGCCTTGGGCCTCGCCGTCGCCCGGGGGTGCCCGGTCGTGCCGGTCTCGTCCTTGGCGGCGCGGGCCGCCGCTCACGCGGGCGGGCCGCCGGTGCTCGTGCTCCTCGATGGTCGCAAAGATCGCGCCTACGTCGGTCTCTTCGGCGGGGTGAGCGCGGCGGAGGCCGAGGATGATCTCCCGCCGACCGAGGCCGTGGCGCTCGCCCAGGCGCCGTTCGTCGCGACGGGCGAAGGCGCGGAGATCTGGCGCGGGCTCGTCGAGGCCGCCGGGGGTGTCGTCGTCGAGGATCCCCAGGCCAGCCCCGCCTTGGACATGGCCCGCCGCGCCCAGGGTCGGCTCCATGAGGCCGTCGCGCCCGAGGCGGTCACCCTCCACTACATCCGCCCGTCGGACGCCGCCCTCCCCGTGGGCTGATGGGTGGTTACGTTCGCCCTCCCTTCGGGTTCTGGGTGAATGATGTCTGAGTCTGGGTTTCAGATCGCCGTCGTCGGCGCGACCGGCGCCATGGGCGAGGAGCTGCTCCTCACCTTAGAGCGGGCGAACCTCGCGATCTCGTCGTTTGTGCCCATCGCCAGCCGCGCGAGCTCCCGGCCCTCCGTCGAGTTTCGTGGGCAGAGCTTCCCGGTGAAGCCGCTCGGCCCCGACGCCTTGGAGGGCGTTGAGCTGGCGTTCGCCGTCTTGCCCCAAGGCCCCGGCGACGACCTGCTCATCGAGGCCGCCGAGGCCGGCTGCACCATCGTCGATCTCGCGGGCATCTGGCGCGACGACCCCCAGGTGCCGATGATCGCCTTGGGCATCAACAGCGCGCTGGACCTGGAGCGGGTGCCCAACGTCGGCGTGGTCACCTCGCCGGGCCCCGTCGCCCTGGCCTTGTGCGCCGTCGCGGAGGCCGTCACCAAGATCGGGGATCTCGTCGGCATCACCGCCACGGCGATGCTCCCCGCCGCCTCCGCCGGGCGCAAAGGCATCGAGGAGCTCTCCGGGCA
>JBEAVX010000336.1:0-2605 GCA_041160755.1 Pseudomonadota bacterium | reverse complement strand
CCTCGGCGATGAGGCGGAGGGCCTGGCCGGGATCGACCCCCCGGGTGAGCACCACACGCCCGCCCCGGTGCAGCAGCGGCGTCGAGAGCGAGTTCAGCCCGCCGGTGTGGAACAGCGGCGTGAAGGTGAGCGTGCTGTCTTGTGGGGTGAGATCACAGGCGAAGAAGGTGTTGAGCGCGTTCCAGTGGAGCTGGTTGTGCGTGATGAGCGCGCCTTTGGGTTTGCCCGTGGTGCCCGAGGTGTACATGAGCACCCAGGGGTCGCTGAGCGCGCTGCCGGGGCCCTCTTGCGGCGCATGATCGGGGCCGTCCTCGACCAAGTAGACCTTGGGCGCCGAGACGACCCCGGCGAAGTTCGTGTCGGTGAGCAGCACCTTGGGCTCGGCGTCGTGGATCTGGTACGCGAGCTCGGCGGGGCTCAAGCGCCAGTTCATCGGGCAGAGCATCGCGCCGCGCTCGGCGCAGGCGAAGAGGATGGCGAAGGTGTCGCCCCGGTTGTGGGCCAACAACGACACACGGTCGCCGGGGCCCACGCCCATCGAGGCGAGGCGACCGGCCCAGCGTAGGCTGTCTTCGTAGAGCTGGGCGTATGTCCAGCGGCGACCCTCGGCCACGTCAAACAGCGCCTCGGCCTGGGGCCGAAACCTTGTGTGCATCTCCAGCCAGTTCGTCGTCGCCTTCACGCCGTCACTCCTTCGCCGCCTGGGGCTCACCTTGGGCGATCCGCCGCAGCCACTTGTCGAGCAGCGGGAAGAAGTAGCGAGGCCCCGTCGCGCCGACCACGACGCCGATATGCCCGGCGTCAGGCTCAACGAGCTCTTTGTCCGCGGACTGGATGCGGTCGAAGAGCGGCAGGCCCGAGCGAGAGGGCGCGATGAAGTCCCGCTTACACACGACGATGAGCGCCGGGGACGTGATGGCCTCCAAACGCACCGTCTCGCCGTTCAAGGACCAGCGCCCGTTGATCAGCGCGTCCTCTTGGTAGGCGTTTCGCACGAACTCGCGGCAGAAGGCGCTGGCGCAAGGAACGTGCTCTTCGAGCCAGCGCTCCCGGGCCATGGTGCGGCTGAGCTTCTTGGGGTCGGCGGCGGCCTGCTCGATGGCCGCGTACTTCGTGAAGCTGCCCATGGGGTCGAGCATCTGGAACACCGGCTTCATCAGCCAGGTGGGGACGAGGGTGCCCGCGGGGAAGACCTCATCGACGTTCACCACGTCGGGGCTCACGAACTCGCGAAAACGCCCGGCTTCAGCGAAGAGCACCGGGGCGTTCAGGGTGGCGAAGCCCAAGAGCCGCTCGGGGCGTAAGGCGGCGTACATCGCCACCAGGGTGCCGCCCATGCAGTAGCCGAAGACGGCGGCCTTGGGGGCGCGGGCGTGGCGGCAGGCGCGGCGCACGGCGCGCTCAAGCAGCTCCAAGACGACGTAGGAGACGTCCTCATCGGCGTCTTCAGGGCCGGGCTCACCCCAGTCCACGAGGTAGACCGGGTGGTTCATCGCCGCGAGGCTGGCGACCATGCTGCGGTCGGACTCTAAGTCGAGGATATACGCCCGGTTGATGAGCGAGGGCACCAGCACCACCGGGGGCAGGCCCTCGTCCCGTTTGGGCGCGTAGTAGCGCAGCTTGAGCTTGTCTTGTTCATGAACGACGACGTGGGGCGTGACCCCCACGTCGGGGCGTGGCGCCGTGGCGTGAACGACCATGCCCCGGCGGATTCGCTCCAGCTCGTAGAGCCCCTCAAACCCTGACAACAAGGCGCCGAAGGGGGCGAAGGGGTCTACGAGGGGGGTGCTCATCGCCGGATCCACTCCAGGAGGCTCTTGGAGATCACGCCGTTCGCCGCGATGGCGACGTGGCCTCCCTTAACCGTCTTGGTGGTCACCGCCCCGCCCCAGGTCTCGGCCAAGGCGTGGGCCGCCGCCGGGGGGACGATGTGGTCGCGGTCGGCGGCGATGGAGTGGGCCTCGATCTTGGCGTTCTGGAGATCGACGGGTTTGCCGTCCAACATCCACACCCCAGGGTCGCCGACGTGCTTGAGCAGGGTGTTCTCAAAGTAGCAGCGCTTGACGTACTCGCGATACGCCTCGCCGGGGAAGTCCACGGCGTCGGTGTTCCACTTCTCCAAGGCCGCCCAGAGGTCGCGGAACTCGGGGTCCTCGATCTTCTCCCACAGGCCGACCCACTTGCGGGTCTGGCCCTCGGGGCGCAGCCAGGAGAACGCCTCGCGGATGACGCGGCCGGGGTAGTTGCCGAAGCCGTCGATGGCGGCGTCTACGGGGAAACACGAGGGCTGGGCCCACACCGCGAGGCGCCCGGAGGCGTGGAAGTCGATGGGGGTGCAGACGAAGGCCGCGCGGCGGGCGCTCTCATGGCGGGAGAGGTGCACGGCCAAGAAGGTGCCGCCGACGCAGTAGCCGACGGCGTCCAGCGCCTGGCCCGCGTGGCGACGGGCGCGGTCAAACATGCGCACGAGCAGGTCGTCCACGAGCTTGCCCAGAGTGACCGCCTGGTCTTCAGGGCCGGGGGTGCCCCAGTCGAGCAGGTAGACGGGCACGCCGGCGGCGGTGAGGTCCTCCATCACCGAGCGGCCGGGCAGCAGGTCCCAGAC
>JBEAVX010000309.1:0-5606 GCA_041160755.1 Pseudomonadota bacterium | reverse complement strand
TTTTGCTCCGGGGTGCCGATCTCGTCGATGATCGGCGTCGCCATGTCGGTGTTCACGAGGATGGACATCACGACGCCGCCGTTCTTGGCTTCAGTGAGCGCCTCGACGTAGGCCGCGGTGCTCCACCAGTCCAAGCCCAGGCCGCCGACCTCGGGGCTGAACCGGATGCCGAGCAGGCCCAGGCGACCCATCTCGGCGAAGACCTCCCGCGCGGGCCACTCTTGCGCCTTGTCCCACTCGTGGCGGTGCGGCGTGAGCTGCTGGTGGGTGAACTTGAGCACGGTGTCGCGGATCTGCTCGTGCTCAGGGGTCCAGGGCGGGAAGCTCGTGGGCATCGGGGGCTCCAGCGAATGTAGTCAACGACTACAATACCACGGCGAGGCGAAAGTGGGGCCACAGGAGGCTCAGAGAGCCGATCCGGCTGACCGGGGGGTGACAAGGCTTGCGATACCCAAGGTTGTTGGGCACAATGCGAGGCGAATCACTCCATTCTTCGCCCGGGGCATCCATGCGTCACTCCTGGACACTCCTGCTCCTCGCACCCGCCCTTGGCTGCCGGACTGACTACGAGGAGCTCACGCCGATCCCGCGGCTGGTGTTCACCTTGGCCGATCCCGAGATTCGTGCGGGCGAAGAGGTGGAGTACCTCGCGTTCATCGACGGCCTCTCGCCGCCGGTCGCCGTAGACCCCGAGATCGCCTCCGACCTCGACCCCTCCCTTCGGTATGGCGACGGCCTGTTGAGCACCGCGATCTCCGGCGCCCACACCCTCACCGTCACCGCCGACCACGACGGGGATCACTACGAGGTCAACGCCGATCTCGCCGTGCTCAGCGCCGACATCGCCCGGGTGGACCTCGCCTTGGCCGATCTCTCCGTCGGCGCCGGGGTGGAGCTGCCCTACACGCTCTCAGCCTGGGACACCTTCGGCAACCCTGTCGCCACCGATGACGTCGAGGTGGTCGTCGACTCCGGCGACGTCGAGCTCACCACGTCCTTCGTGCGCTCCACGGTGCCCGGGCTCTACGCCGCCGTCGCGTCGGTGGGTGAGGTGAATGACGAGGAGCAGTTCTTGGTGACCGCCGGGGCCGCGGCCTCGCTCACGCTGACGCTCTCCGACACCACCTTAGAGCTCGACGAGACGACCTTGGCCCGGGTGGTCGTCGCGGATGCCTTCGGCAACCCCATCGACGACCCGACGCTGTTGTGGACCGACCCGGTGAACGGCGTCGGGCTCAACTACAACGCGATCACCTTCCGCGAAGAGGGCAACTTCACGGTCTGGGCGTCCACTGAAGACGGCGCGCTGACCGACGCCGTCGGCCCCTTGCTCATCGACTCCACGGGCCCCGACCTCGTCGTGACCTTCCCGCCGCGCGGCACCCGCACCACAGACGCCGGGCAGACGGTGACCGGCACCGTGAGCGACGAGTGGTCCGCCGTGGCCAAGGTCACCGTGAACGGCGACGCGGCGACGCTCTCGGGCAGCGGGTTCAGCTCCGCCCAGTCCTACGCCCATGGCACCAACACCCTGGAGACCCTCGCTGTGGACGGCGACGGCAACCTCACCACCGACATCCGCGCGGTGATGAGCGGCGGCTATGTGCCCTATGGCGCCGGGCTCCCCGAGGGCCTGCAAGCCCGGGTGACCGAGTCCGGCTTTGACGTCATCGAGGGCTTCGCCGAGGGCTTCGTCGACACGAGCCTCTTGGAGTCGAGCATCCCCAGCCCCGTGCTGAACCAGTCGTCCAAGAGCTGCGTGTTCGGCGTCTGCGTGACCTGGTACTCGATCACGTTCTACCTGGAGAACCCGAGCATCGGCGGCACGGATCTGGAGATCGACCCGGCCTCAGGCGGCTACCTCGCCACCTCGGCGACGATCCTCGACGCTTACCTGGAGTACCGCGCCCAAGGCACCCTCGTCGGCGTGAGCTACTCGGCGTCGGGTGACATCACCGCCGAGACCATCCGCCTCGACATGAAGCTCTGGCCGAGCGTGAGCGGTGGCGTCATCGGCGTGGCCGTCACCGACGCCGTCGCGTCCACGACCAACTTCGACTTTTACCTCGACTCCTGGCTCTACGACGTCGTGGACTTCTTCGGCATCGACATCGACGGGATCATCGAGGGTTACCTCGTAGACGCCTTGGCCGACATGGCCGCGGATGAGGTCCCGGCCTTGGTCGAGGACGCCGTTCAGGGCCTGGAGATCGCCCAGTCGTTTGAGATCGAGGGCACCACGGTCAACTTCGACGCCGTCCCCGGCAGCACGTCTGTGGACGACCTCGGCCTCACCTTGGGCTTAGAGAGCACCTTCACCGTCGACGCCTGGACGTCGAGCATGACGGCGGATCCGGGCAGCCTCACCGGCGACTTCTCGACGCCGAACTACTCCGCGGTGAGCGCCGATCTCGCCATCGGGCTCAACGAGGACTTCTTGAACCAGGCGCTCTTCGCCTTGTGGGGCGGCGGGCTCTTGGAGATGGAGATGTCGAGCGAAGAGCTCGGCCTCGACGTGAGCGATCTGGAGCTGTTCTTGCCCGATCTGACCGGCCTCACCATCGGCACCCGGGCGCTGTTGCCGCCGGTGGTCGTGCCCGGCTCGGGCTCGGATCTGCTCGACCTGCAGCTCGGCGACCTGGAGCTCTCGCTGTACAACGGCCCCGCCGACGAGGCGAACCTGTTCCTGCGGGTCTACGTCACCTTAGACGCGGGCCTGGGCATCAGCGCCAGCAGCGACAACACGCTCTTGCCCGCCCTGGGCGACGTCAACATCTCGTTTGACCTCGTCTACCCCAACGACCGATCGGCCTACGCCGGAGACACCGAGGCGCTCTTGCAGACCTTGGTGCCGATGCTCCTGCCCCAGCTCACGAGCGCCTTGGGCGAGATCCCCATCCCGAGCTTCGACGGCTACGGCCTCTCGGGCATCACCATCACCCTGGGCGGCGCCGAGCAGGGCTACGTGCTCCTGAGCGGCGACCTGATGCTCGGCGGCTGAGGCGGGCTAGGGTTCGCCCGCGCCGTTTGGGGGGCCGGACAAACTCTGCAAGATGGCCTAGATCGTTGACCAGGACGGCATGGTAGCATGTGTCGTTCGTGGCCCAAACGCCGGGATCCAGAGGCGTTGAGGCGCGAGCCATGTCCAGACGCTCGGACGCTGGCGCCCCCTCAACGATCGACACCTCCTTGGAGCTGTGTATGGCCAAACAGACCTTCGAACGGACGCTGCCCCACTTCAACGTCGGCACCCTCGGCCATCAAGGCCATGGCAAGACGACGCTGACCTCCGCGATCACCCTGGCTCGGTCCTATCGGGGGAGCGCGCGCAGCCACAGTCATTTGGACCTCGACAGGTCCCCGGATGAGCGCAGCCTGCGCCGGACCATCATCACCTCCCACGTCGAGTACGTCACAGACAAGCTCCACTACGCGCACATCGACTGCCCGGGGCACCACGCCTATGGCCGGAACCTCTTCACCGGCGCCGCGCAGCTCGACGGCGCGATCCTCGTGGTGTCGGCGCAAGAAGGCGTTCAGGCCCAGACCCGGGAGCACGTCTTGCTCGCGCGGCGAGCGGGGATCAACCAGCTGGTCGTCTTTATGAGCAAACACTACGACTTTATCGACCGGGATCTCGTGGAGATGCTGGAAGGGGATGTCCGGATGTTGCTCGACGACAACGGCTACGATGGCCACCACACCCCCTTCGTTCGTGGCTCCGCCCAAAACGTCGTTCGCGACGGCGGTGAGCGGAGTGAGTGCATCGACGAGCTTCTGCGCGCGATGGACGAGCACTTCTCCCTGCCCGCGCGGGACGTGGATCTCCCCTGTGAGATGCCCATCGCCGACGTGCTCTACATGTCCGGCCAAGGCACCGTGGTGACCGGTAGCGTGCGGCGAGGCGTCGTCAAGGTGGGCGATGAGGTGGAGCTCGTTGGGCTCACAGACCGCTTCAAGACCGTCGTGACCGGGATTGAGACCTTCAACAAGATGCTTCACCAAGCGCAGGCCGGCGACCACGTCGGGCTGAAGCTGCGGGGTGTCAAACGTGAAGACGTTCATCGTGGCCAGGTGGTCGCGAAGCCGGGCGCGCTGACCCCCCACACCAAGGTGGAGGCCTCGTTGTACTTCCTCACCAAAGACGAGGGCGGGCGCTCCACCCCCATCTTTCAGGGGTACAAGCCGCAGCTTCATCTCCACACCGCCGATGTCCCCTGCACCCTGAAGTTCAGCGGGGACACGGAGATGATCATGCCCGGGGATCAGGCGGAGCTGCCCATGGACTTGATGAAGCCCCTGCACGTCGAGAAGGGGGACAACTTCGTCCTGCGGGACGGCGGCCGCACCGTCGCGCTGGGCACCATCACGTCCATCATCCTCTGAGGCGCGGCGCCCCGGGGTCAGCCCGCGTTGAGCAGGCTGACCAGGGCCTCGGCGGGCTCACCCAAGCCCAGGCCACGCAGGGCCTTGGCGTTGTTCACCCGCACATCAACCCCGGCGGCATACTTCTGGCTCGCCAAGGTGTACAGCCGCTCGGCGCCCAAGGCCCCGTCGCCGTCCAGCGTCGCCCGGCGCTCGGGCCACCAGCCGCCGCGGGTGGTGTAGAGCTTCACCTCGACGGGCACAAAGGCGCCGATGTTCGCGCCCAAGGCGGTCAGATCGCCGGGCTTGGCCGAGCGGGCGGTGAGCAGGCGGTCGGGGCGGGCCCGGGCGGTCTCCGTCCACTCCTCTAAGCTCGCCGGGGCGGGCAGGGCGCGCGCGCCGCCCAAGAAGCGCCGGGCGGCGGCCTTGGCCTGGCGGTGGTCACCGAGGAGCGGCGCGAGGGCGATGACCGACTGAACGGTCTGCCGGGTGGTCAGAGACCAGTCGTGGAACAGGTGCACGCGGCGGGCGAGGTCGTCGATGGCCTCGCGGCGCTCGTCGAGCCACTCGGGGCTGAGCTGGGCCGCGCCGAGCTCATACGCGAGGGCCAAGACCGCCGCCGCCCGGGGGATCGACCGGGTGATGAGCCCGGCGTCGAGGCCCACGAGCTCGGCCACGGCCTGCTGCTGGAAGAAGGACCGGGCCGGGAGCCGCACGTCGATGTGGTCGATCTGGTCGGAACGAAGGCGCTTCTCGGCGGCCTTGACGTGGCGCTGGAGGATCTCGGCGATGCCCTCGACCGCCGTCAGCGTGTCGGCGTCGCCGGGCAGGCGCTTGAGGCTGAGGTGATCCGTGAGCCACACCGTGCCGAGGCCGCCGAAGGCCTCACGCAGCGGCGGCGCCCCGCTGAGGCCCTGGAGCCAAGCGTCATCGTCCAAGAGGGCGGTGGGGCCTTGGGCGCCTGCGCGGGCCTGCTCGACGGCGTCGACGCCGATCATCACCTGGGCGGCGTAGGCCACGCCGCGCCCGGTCGCCGAGCCGCGCTGGGCGGCCGGGGAGAGGGCGCCAGCGGCGGAGAGCGCCAAGGCGAGGGCCTGGGCCGTGGTGGCGGCGTCGAGGCGCTGGGCCCTGGCGGCGGCGCTGGCGGCGGCCAAGGCGAGGACGGGGCCCAAGGCGCCGCCGCGACACCCCGGAGCGAGCGCCAAGGCCAAGGCGAGGCGCCCGCCCAGCTCGTTCGCCGC
>JBEAVX010000251.1:0-2963 GCA_041160755.1 Pseudomonadota bacterium | reverse complement strand
TCTCCAAAGCATAGCCCCGAAGACGCTCAGTCGGCCACCCAGATGTGCTGATCCACCAGCCGCCGGGCCAAGGCCTCGGTGAGCCCCGCCCCGCCACCGGCCTGGACATCGGCCCACTCGGCCTCGGTGAGCACGACGGGCTGGTAGGGGCCGTCGCCGAAGGCGTAGACGAGGCCATCCTCGCCGCGATCACACCGCACCGCCCCCATCGACCAGCGCCCGGGGGTATCCCACACAATCGGGTCGAACACCGCCCGAGCGCGCTGGGCCTCTCGGGCGTTGCGCTGGCGAAACCGCAGGCCGAAGCCGCCCAAGCCACGCAGCTCGTCCCAGCTCAGGCCCTCGGCGAAGGTCGCGCACCGCTCGTAATAGGCCTCGGCGCGCCCGGCCCAAGGCCCCCAGGTGGGCTCGGCGGCGGGCTGCTCACCGAGGCGCTCGGCGGCGAGGCGCGCGACGAGCTCCTCCAGCGCCGTGAGCAGGTCGCGCAGCTCATGCCACGCGCCGCGACCCCGGGCCCCCCGCGACACGCGGCAGAACCAGGTCGCGCAGACGGCGTCTCGGGCGGCCCAGATCGTACATCGGCCGCCCTCCTCAGCGTCGAAGTGTGGGCAGACCAAGGCCGGGGCCTGGCCAAAGCGCCCGGCCGCGAGGGCCTGGCGGAGCGGCGCGACCTGGGCGTCGCCGCGGGTGAGGCCCAGCGGCGTGACGTTCTGGGCGTCCGCCAGCCGTGGGAGCGTGGTGCGGCGGCCCGCGTCTGTGCGTAAGGCCAAGCCCACCTGAAAGTTCTTGAGCGCCGGGAGGTACATGCAGCACTTCACGTCGCGCAGAAACCGTGGCCCGGGCTCGGGCGTACACATCACACAGTCCGAGCAAGAGGACTCAGGCTCGTCCGGGGGCGCCTGGCCCAGCGCCGCCTCCGCCCAGCGCGCCAGGAGCGGCGTGGCCGCGCCGCCCACGGCCTCAACCCCGCCGTGGGGGCGACAGACGAAGGCTCGCCAAGGTCTCTAAGGTGTTGTGTCGGGGCTCAAAGCCCAGCTCCTTGCGGAACGAGGAGTCGTCGATCACCGTGGGGTAGCGGAAATAGTCCATGAGGTGCTGGGGGAAGATCAGGCGCAGACGCCACAGGAGCGAGACGGCGATGTAGGCCGGGAAGCTGGGGATCGGCACCGGGCGGCCCCCGGCGTGGCGGATGGCCTCCTCATACGGGATCGTGCCCTCTCCGGCGACGTTGTACACGCCCCAGCGGTTCGACTGGCAGGCGAGCGCGATGGCCCGGGCGGCGTCGTCCTCGTGCATAAACTGCAGCATCGGATCAAAGCCCAGCAGACGGGGGCTGCGCTGGCTGCGCAAGAGGCGGCTGATCTGGTTGTTCAGCGTCGGGCCGACGACGTTGCACGGGCGCAGCACGATGGTCGAGACCTGCCGCTGGCGCCACATGAACGTGGTGAGGGTGTGATCCAGCTCAACGGCGTCGGCGAGCTCAGGGAAGATCTGCGAGGCGCGCAGGGGAGCGTCCTCACGGATGCCCACGGCGTTGTGCTGGTGGGCGCCGTAGACGTGGTAGGTCGAGAGCGCGACGACGCGCTGCACGGGGTATCGTTCACAGAGCTGGAGCAGGTGCCGGGTGCCGAGGACGTTGTTCGTGTAGCGGTCCTGCATAGATCGCTGAAACCCGGCGCGAACGCCCAGATGAATCACCAGCCGAGGTTTGTATTTTCGGAACACGTCGGCCATGCGGCGGCTGGAGTACCGATTGAGCTGGATGTAGTCGCCGGGGAAGGGCCGCTCGGCGCGCATCGGGCGCAGATCGACGCCGACCAGGGGCTCGCCGCCCTCAAGACGCTGGGTGACCAAGGCCGCGAGCGCCCCGGCCGCGCCGGTGATGAGCACGCTCATGAGCGCCCCCAGCGCGCGAGGCGGTCCAGGGCCTTGAGCCGAGGTCGGGCGCGTAGGCCCTCGTCGATCATGCCCTGGAGCGTAGACTTGACCTGCTCTACCCGGGCGTGGGTCTTCTCGTCGGGCTCGTCGGGATCGCCGCTGAACAGGATCGGTTTGCCAAAATAGAGCTGCACCTTCACCGGCAGAGGCACCGCGCCCAAGGGCCCCAAGAGCGGCCAGGTGGGCGTCACGGGCAGGTACGGCGCGTCCATGAGCTTCGCGAGGGTCTTGGCGTTGTAGATCGCGGGGTAGGTCTCCTCACAGCCGATGATCGCCACGGGCACGATCGGCGTGCGGGTCTCCAGGGCGAGGCGCACAAAGCCCGAGCCGAACTCTTGCAGGCGGTATCGTTCAGACCACAGCTTGCCGCTGCCACGCACGCCCTCGGGGAACACCATGATGCACTGCTCGCGGCGCAAGAGCGCCTCACAGTTCTCCGGGTCGCCGACCACCTGACCACAGCGCACAAACAAGGTCGAGACAAACGGCAGGCTCGGGAACCAGCGCTCGACCATGCCGCGCACCACACGCGGCGGGCTGGCCTCCAAGGCCATGGCGAGGCCGACCATCATGCCGTCCAGCGGGAGCTGACCGCCGTGGTTGGGCACGAGCATCACCCGGCCCTGGGGCACGTTCTCTAAGCCGTGGGTCTCGACCCGCAGCCAGTGGCGATACAGAAACGAGAAGTACCGCGCGGCCTCGGCGGCGTACTCGGGGTTGAGGCCCCAGGGGTCGTAGCCCGCAGAGTTCACCGCCGAGGTCGCCTTGAGCGCCGCGAGGGTTTCGGGGGAGATCGGGGGTCCGACGAGTCGCTGAATGAGCCCAGGCATAGCCGAGAGTCTACACCGTCCCGGGCATGGGGCGAAGGTGGGCGCGTCGTGGCCGTCTCGGGCGGCGGCCGTGGGGCCTCGGCGGGTGCGCGTCTTGACGCATGCGGCGCCAGCGTGGCCCTGGACGCGCTGGGGCGACGATCCCACAGGGTCGGGCGCGTCCGCCGGGGCGCCCGAGGTTGGCGATCGGGTCCA
>JBEAVX010000249.1:0-8978 GCA_041160755.1 Pseudomonadota bacterium | reverse complement strand
CGTTTTGGGCTTCGCTCACGGGCTCGCGGTCGTGCCCGGCACGCTGACGTGGCGAAGCCCGCTCGCCCTTCATGGCTGAGCGGGGTCATCGCGCTGGGGGTTGTCACGCGCAGGTTCGCCTTGATGCGCTGCGCGATGACGCGGCTGAGCCCGCCCGGTGCGGTCATAGGCGCGCGCTTGATCACCACGGGCTGACCGAGCACATCGCGCTCCAGTCAGGGAGCGGCCGGCGCACACCGCATCAAGGAGGGGGCCGAGCGCTCAGGGGGTTGCATCCTCAGTGATCTCCTAGGGCTGGCCGGCGGGTGTGGCCTCGATGCGCCGCGGCGACGAAGGCCGGCGGAACCGCTCCGGTGAGACGAGCACCAAGGCCGTCGTGCCGCTGTCTCCGAGGGGCACGTTGACCAGGTTCGGGTGGACACGCTGGAGGCGCTCGGTCAACGCCTCTGGAGACATGGCCTCCACCTCCTGCCGCGCGACGGCCAGCTCCTCGGCGTTGATCACCCAGGACTCTGTCCGCTCGACGCCCCAGCGCACTGCGGCCGCTCGGGCCTCGGCGTCTTTCGCCTCAAAGAAGGCCGGGCCGTACCGCAGCCCCTCCCCTGGGACCTGCCGCCGGGCGCCGACGACCCGCGCTCGCACACCCGCGCTCGCCAGCGCTTGCAAGAGCGGCGTCGAGAAGCCGTAGCAGGTGTCGAGCACCACCAGCGCCGGGTTCACACAAGCGATGGCGGCCGCGAGCGTCTCCGCGTCGCCTCCGAGGTACATCGGCGGCAACGAGTGGCCCGAGACCACGACGGTCTCCGCCGTCGGCGTCTGGTCGTCACAGACAAAGCCGCCGAGCGCCCGCTCCGCGCAGCCCTCGCCGTCACACACGAAGGGGCTCGGCAGCTCCCCGTCGCTCAGCACGAGGGTCGTGAGCGCCGGGCGGCCCGCCGCCGCGCCTCCCCCGCGCGCGCGCGGCTCACCGCACCCCAAGAGGAGCAGGAGGAGCAGCGGCGTCAGGGGTGCGTGTGGCATGGTCCCTTCGAGGACGGGGCGGACTGTGTGCTGTAAGACGAGGCTCGCCGCGCCTCAGCGGCTCGGCTGCGGGGCCTCGTAGAAGCCGCAGGCGGCGCTCTCTTCGCCCCAGCGCTCGCAGGCGTAGGCCCGCTCGATGCGGAGGCCGGGGGGGCGACAATCGGGATCTACGCTGGTAAAGAGCGGGTCACAATAGCCGTCCGGGATCCGCGTGTTGGCGGCGGCGATGGCGTCGCCGATGACGACGGACGAGGCGACGAGCAGAGCCGGGGTGAGGGCGTCCAAGGCGCCGCCTTTGACGAGGGCCCGGGCGGCGGCGTCTACGCTGTCGAAGGCCACGTCACCGACGCTGAACGAGCCATCGGGGTTGTGGGCCACGTTGACGAGCTGGTCGGCGACCTTCACGGTCCAGGTGCGCCACTCGGGGTTGTAGAGCACATGGGCGCTGGCGCCGGAGCCGAGCTCGTGGAGCTCTACGTCGAAGGTCTCCGGGGTGGCGGCGGGGGCGCCGACGACGGTGTAGCGGACCTCAGTGAGGCCCGCGTCGCCCTGGACACGAAGCTGGCCGGTGGTGGTCATGGCGTCGGCGTCGCGGGTGACCTCGCTGGAGACGCGGGTGACGCCGCCGTGGAGGGTCTGCGGCGCGTCGGGCTGCCCGCACGCGGTGAGGAGGGCGACGAGGCCCAGGCTGGCGGTTCGGAGGGTGGTCATGGTGAGGGTGCTCCAGTGTTGTCGGGGTTGAGGCGTCGGTCTGCGACCCGCGCCGGGGAGGCCGCTTGCTGCGCGGCAGAGGTTGGGCGGGTCCAGAGGAGCGCGCCGCTCGTGTCTGGCTCACTCACCGCCAAGAGGGCGCCGGTTGAGGAGATGAGCGCCGCCTGGCCCGAGATGGAGGCCCGCGCCGCGGGGCGATGGGTCTCCGCGGCGCTCAGGGCGAGCACGCCGATGGCCTGGCGCACGCCGAGCGCCGTCGGGCCATAGGCCCCGTCGTTCGCCACGTTCACCAGGAGCCCGCCGCCCAAGGCCGCGCCCTCGATGAAGATCGAGCGCTCGTAGACCTCGTAGCAGATGGTGGGCACGATCGGCCCCGCGCGGGTGGCGAACAGCGGCGGCGTCGTCCCGGCCACGACGGTGGAGAACAAGGGGTCGAGGCCGCCATAGGGGCGCTCACCCCAGGGCGCGAGGCTCGATTTGCCGCGCAGGGCGGTGATCTGGCCGTGGTCGTCGGTGAGGCCGATGGCGTTCTGTGAGCCCCCCGGCCGCTTGAGGCGCAGGTTCACGACGTGCTGGGGGCCCGGCCACCCGGCGAGGGCGTCGAAGGGGAGCGGAGGGTCTTGAGGCCCCTCCCAGCGCGCGAAGGCCCCACGAAAGGCGGCTTCAGGCCACAGGATGAGGTCCACGTCCGCCGGGATCGTGCCCCGCGTCGGGCGGCGCTCAAAGTCGGCGAGGTGCACGGCGGCGACGCCCTTCAGGGCCTCGTCGTCGGCGGGCGTGCGCGGGACGAGGCCCAGCCACACGATCACGGGGACGGCGGCCAAGAGCCCCCGGCGACCCTCGCGGACCGCGTCGGCGACGGCCACCGCCGCGTAGGCGCACAAGAGGCCCGTGGCGGGGATGCCGATCAAGGCGACGCTGCGCAGCGTGGCGGGGACGGCCCACTGGGCGTGCATCAGGTCGCCCATCGTGAAGCCCAGCGCCCCGTCGAGGGCCTCCCCGGCGAGGATCGCGGGCGGCAGCCACCACCGCGTCGGGGCCCGCCACGCGACGAGCGACGCAACGATCACCGGGATCGCCCGGTGAAACGCCGGGATGACCGCCGCGAAGCACCAGGTGAGCACGGCCAGCCAGAGGGGGGCGTCCACGCCTCCCATGAGGGGGGCCATGTACTTGGTGAAGGTCAAGCACAGCCAGATCTGGGAGATGAACATCGAGCACCACAAGCCGCCGAAGATGGCGAGCGCCCGCGTGAGCCGTCCGTTGAGCTCGCGGAGGCCCCACCCGAAGACCCCGAGCCCGATCCAGGCCAAGGGGGCGAGCCAGGGGTGCAGGTGGGCGACGCCCATGAGCACGCCGCCGATGACCGCCCAGCCCGCGCGGCGCTCGAACCAGGGGGCGGCGGTGCCTAAGGAGAGGGGCGCCATCGTGCTCACTCCTTCGGCGCCGGTCCGCGTTGCCGCGGCTCATGGGACGGCCACCGAGCTGATGGAGTGACGTTACAAGCCCTAGAACGGCGAATCTATAGAGATAGCTTGATCGCCAGAAGGTCTTCGCCCCCCGATTGAGCGCGCCGCGCTGGGCGCGCTCAGATCAGCGCCGCCAGGGCGCGGAGCGGCCGGGCGAGGGCCTCGGTCGCGGCGTCTTGGAACCGGGCGGGGTCGGCGGCGGCGAGGCCCGAGAGGCGACCGCCGGGGCGGCCGTTGAGCTCGATCAGCCAGGGCTCGCCGTCCGAGGCCACGACGAGGTCAACCCCGAGCTCGATGAGCAGCTCGTCGGGGTCGGCGGCGGCCAAGGTGAAGAAGGCGCTCTCGGCGAGGCGGCGTGCTTCGCGGATGGTGTCGATGGAGACGAGCTCTTCGGCGGGCAGGAGCGACGCCCCACGTGAGGCGTTCACGACGGGATCGACGGCGGAGCAACGCGCGACGAGGGGGCTGTGCAGGAGGCCGCCGAGGGGCGCGCGCTGGATCAAGGCGCGCAGGGCCAGGCCAGCCAGGCCAGGAGGCGGAGGCACGGCGGCCTGGAGCAGCATCGGCTCGTCCACACCCCGCACCGCGCCCTCCCCCCAGGCGGGCAGCGCGTCTCCGGGCACCACACGCGACACCCCACGGCCCAAGGCGCCGAAGCGGGGCTTGAGGAACCCGACGCCCCAGCCTGCGAGGCGCTCGGCGAAGCGGGTCGGGTCGGCCTCGACGTCGGGCATGAGCAGGCCCGCGTCGGTGAGGAAGCCCTGGCAACGGAGCTTGTCCCGGCAGAGGGCCTGCAGGGCCTCGCCGTTCGCCCGGGGGAGCTGCTCTAAGCCACGAAGGGCGGCGGAATGCTCCTCCGCGTAGGTCCAGGACGGGAAACGGTCGTGGATCGCCTCGGCGTCCTGGGGATCTGCCGGGATCCAGCGGTCTCCTTCGACCCCCCAGGCCTCGGACGCGGTGCCGACGATCCCACGAATGCCCTCGGCGGCGAGGCGCTGCAGGGCGCGGCCCAGCGTCGTCTCGGAGGGAGGCGGTCGCGCCCCGGGCTTGGGGCGGCTGAGCACGAGCAGGGTAGGCATCGCCTGAGCCTATCCGCTCCGGGGCGGTCGCGCGCCCCCACCAGGCCACCAAGCTCGCCCGCGCTGGGCGCGTCGTGACGGGCCTCGGGATCATGCGCGTTCGTCGGTCGTTCTGAAGGAGTGAACCGCCAGAGTCGTGGTAAAACGTGGCGTCACCAGGAGGTCGTATGTCAGAGGCGTTTGATGAGGCCCTCGCGTTCGCGCTGCGTTGGGAGGGTGGCTATGTGAACCACCCCTCGGATCCGGGAGGGGCCACGAACCGGGGCGTCACCCAAGGCACCTACGACCGTTACCGCTCGACGAAGGGCCTCGCCAAGCAGAGCGTGAAGGCCATCACCAGCGCTGAGGTCCACGACATCTATGAGTCGATGTATTGGGACGTCGCCCGCTGCGCGGAGCTGCCGTGGCCGGTGAGCGGCGCGCAGTTTGACGCCGCGGTGAACGCCGGCCCCAAGCAGGCCACCCAGCTCTTGCAGCGCGCCGCCGGGGTCAGCGCGGACGGGGTCATCGGCCCCAAGACCCTCGCGGCGATCAACGCCATGCCCTCCCAAGACCTCGCCATCCGCTGCTGTGACGAGCGCCAGAAGTTCTACCAGTCCCTCGTGAACCGCAAGCCGTCCTTGGGCGTGTTCCTCAAGGGCTGGACGAACCGGGTGAACGCCCTGCGAAACCTCATCCTCGGCGGGCCGCTCAACTTCTCCGACGATGAAGACCTGGAGCCGACGATGTCGGTCCACGGGATGCTCGCCGAGATGGAGGACTACTTCGGCGAGGACCTCTGAGCGCGCTCAGGCGTCTACGAACGCGCGGAGCTGGGGGCCCATGAGCGCCCCGGCCTGCCGTTTGGCCAAGGCGCCGCCCTTGTAGAGCATCAGCGTCGGGATGGCCTGGACCTGCATCGCCCCGGCGATGCGCTGGTGCTGGTCGGTGTTGACCTTCACGATGAGCAGGCTCCCGGCGCGCTCTTTGGCCAAGGCCGTGAGGTGCGGCGCCACGGCTTTGCACGGGCCACACCACGGCGCCCAGAAGTCCACGAGCACCGGCACCGGCGAGGCGCGCACGAGGCGCTCCAGGGCGTCGTCGTTCACCTCTTGGGGATGCGCGCTGAGGTCCAAGGCCGTCTGGCAGCGGCCGCAGCGCGGGGCCTGGTCGAGCCGCGCGACGGGCACACGGTTGAGCCCGCCGCAGGACGGGCAGCGGAAGGTGAGGGGGTCGGGGTTGGACATGGTCGCTCCGGGGATGCCCAGAGCGTGCACACGCCTCGGCGCGGAGCAAGCGGCGCGGCCCTGCGTGGGATCAGCGCTCGGCGGCGCCCAGCTCGTTCACCCGGCGGCGCAAGAGCGCCACGGCGCGCTCGGTGTCGGCCAAGGCGGACTCCATCCGCGGGAGCTGGCGGAGCTCGCCTGCGGCGTGGTCCTCCCCGGCCAAGGCCGCGAGGCGCTCGGCGGCGAGGCGCGTGACGTTCGCCTGCTTCTCCACAGCCCGGGCCCGCTGCTCCAAGGTGAGGCCGACCAACATCCCCCAGAGCGCGACCGCGCCGCACCCGAGGAGGGCGCGACGCGGCGTGAGGCTTGGCGCTGAGGAGAACGGCCGCATCACACCGGGGCGGTGCGGCTCGTGGCGTTGAGCAGCTCAAGCTTGAGGATCGACAAGGCGCCGCCCGCCAGGCGCTTGAACTCGGACGGCGTGGCGAGGTTGCTGATCGCCCGGGCGACAAACTTGGGCCGCAGGTAGAACTTGCGGTGGGAGATCTTGAGCAGGTCGAGGATCTGCGCCTTGGTGAGGTGCTCCTCCCAGCAGGCCGGGACCTCGACGCCGCAGAGGGGGTCCTTCATCATGCGGTCCCAGCAGTCGGCGGCGAAGAGGCCCTTCTTGGCGCCCTCCTCGAAGGACTCGGTGCCGGGGTAGGGCGAGAACACGGCGAAGACCGCGTAGTCGGCGTCGAGCTTGAGCATCTCATCGACGTTCTTGAGCGCGTCGTCCATGGTGCGCTCGTGCGGGCCGCCGAGCATGATGTAGGCCACGGAGCGCACACCCTCTTCGCGGCACCACTTGAAGACGCGGTGCACGTCGTCGGTGTCGCAGTGTTTGCCCAAGACGTCGAGGCCCTCGTTGTTGGCCGACTCGACGCCGAAGTGGATCTTCGTGCAGCCGGTCTCCGCGCAGCGGCGGATCTGCTCGCGGGTGGTGCCCGCGATGGTCGTCTTGTAGCCCCAGTTGAACTTCACGCCGCGCCGCTCGACGGCGTCGCAGAACTTGAGCACCCACTGGCTGTTGGGCGTGAAGAGGTCGTCGATGAAGTGGACCTCCGTGATGCCCAGGCTGTTGCAGTGCTCCATCTCGTCGAGGATGTTCTCGATGTCGCGCACGCGGTACTGCTTCTTGTAGGTCAAGCAGAACGGGCAGGAGTGCGGGCAGCCGCGGGAGGTGATCGCCGTCGTGGTGAGGGGCTGCTTGGTGCCGGGGAGGTAGTAGTCGCGGTAACGGATGCGCGAGCGGTCGGGCCAGGGGTACGCGTCGAGGGACTTCGTGGACTTGCGGTCCTTGTTCTTGACGATCTGGCCGTCTTTCGACCGGAACCACACGCCGTCGATGCCCTCGAAGTCGCGGCCCCGGTTGTGGGCCTCGGCCATCTCGACGAAGGCGTCCTCGCCGTCGCCGTTGATGATCGCGTCGGCGCCCTTGAGCTGGATCGCGTAGTCGGGGAACATCGTGCAGTGCGGCCCGCCGAGGACGATCTTGGCGTTCGGGTTGAGCTTACGCACGAGGTTGACCGTCATCTGCACGTCAGGCAAGGAGTGCGTGTAGGTGCTGATGCCGACGAGGTCGAGCGGGTAACGCTTGAGCTCGGCCTCAAAGTCGGGGTAGTCGAGGTTGTCTACGACGGGATCGTAGATCTCGGCCTTCCACGGGGTGCGGGCCTCAACGCTGGCCTGGATGTACTGGAGGCCTAGCGGAGGGAAGCAGTAGACGCCGTGGGCCATCGCCTTGGGGATGCCGGCCCAGACTCTCATCTGCTCGGGTGGGTTCAGCAGGGTGATGTCCATGACGTCCTCGTCTTTGGAAGTTTATTCCTGAAACTTCCGGCTTGGGAAGATGATGCCCCAGGGCACGAACAGCGGGACCCGATCGCGGTAACGAACGTAGTCTTCGCCGAAGATCTCGATGAGCTGGGGTTCTTGTCGCCAGACCTTCTCGATGAGGGATCCAGCGAGCAGCGCGGGTACCAGAATGCAGCAGAACGCGACGGAGTTCAAGGCAAATCCGACAGCGAGCACGCCGAGGAGCTTGCCGAAGACCGAGGGGTTGCGGCTGTAGGCGTAGATCCCCGAGGTGACGAGCTGGAGCGTGCGCCCAGCGACGGGGGACGGCGATCCCTTGCCGTGGGTCACGAGCTGCTCATACGTCCAGAGCCAGAGCGCCGCGCCGACGATGAAGCTGAGCGCCGCGGCCGGGAGCCGCGCGGCGTCGGGGAGGAGGCCGTTGAATCCCAGCGCGGAGTCCGTCGCCGTCGCGATCAGGGCGATCAGGAAGGTGAGCGGGAACAGCACAGGGATGTACACTTTGGCGACCATCAGCAAGATGGGCCGAGAGAGGGCGACCTTGAGGACGTTTCCGACGAGGCCCACGAAGACGCTCCGAGACGGCCGCTGATTGAGGCGGTGGAGAAGGCAGGAGGTGCGCTCATCATGATAAACCGCAAAGCAGCGGCTCTGCTCGCCATTTTTGTGGTGGGCTGTGGAGAAGATCCGGTCCTGGAGGCCGCGCGGGAGGAGGCCGAGGCCGCCGGCGGCGCCGGAGGCGGATCCCCGTCCGGTCCACCGCCGGGTGGCGCGTCGGGCGGAGCGCCTGGAGACCCGGGCCAGATGACCCCCGGCGTGCCCGAGCCCCCGAAGCCTGGCGTGCCGACGGAGCCCCCGCCCGGCGGGGGTCCCGGGATGCCGGGTCAGCCGGGCCAGCCGGGCCAGCCGGGCCAGCCGGGTCAGCCCGGCGTCGGCAGCCCCACGGGGCCGACCTTCCCGGTGAAGGGCAGCCTCGTGTGCGCGGGGTGCAAAGGCAGCTTCCGCATCGACGTCTTCGACGGGGATCACGGCGATCTCGGCGGGCCGCGCCCGTCCATCGTCACCCGGGCCGAGGTCGCCAGCGCCGGGCCGTTCACCCTCGACGTGCCCCAAGGCGCGAAGGTGTGGCTCTCGGTGTTCAACGATGAGGACGGCGACGGTCGCCCGGGCCCCACGGAGCCCGTCGGGGACTACGCCGAGAACCCCGTCGTGGCGAAGGGGCCCGTGGACGGCGTGGTGATTGAGCTCAAGCGCCGCGACCCGCCCGGGCAATGACGCGCTCCCTCGTCGTCGTCATCCCCCATCGCCGGGAGGTCGCGCTGCTCCAACAGGCGGTGGCGGCCTGCGCGCCGTGGCCCGTGGTGGTCGTGGACGACAGCGACGCGGGCGCCCCGCCCTTGCCGACGGCGCGGGTGCGCCTCGGCGGGGGATCGGGCTTCGCCAGAGCGGCGAACGCAGGGCTGGCCTGGGCCGAGGGCGAGGGCTACGCCTGGGCCCTGGTGCTCAACGACGACGCCCGGCCCGAGCCGGGGTGTATCGACGCCCTGCTCGCGGCGGCGGGGCCAGGGGTCGGCGCCGTGGGGCCGGTCTTGGTGGGCCCGGCGGGCGTGGAGTCGGCGGGCATCTCATTCAACGAG
>JBEAVX010000243.1:0-3027 GCA_041160755.1 Pseudomonadota bacterium | reverse complement strand
GCCGATGTCAGATGGAGCCTGCTCCGCTGGTGACGTGGTGTGGAATTGGTCAGGATTAACCGTTGTAGTAGACGAATCGACCCCGCTGACGCTTGGCGCGGCCCTTGGCCTGGATGCGGAGAATAGCCCCCAGACCGTCCCCTTAATCTCCGCACATTTTGCGGAGATTAGGATCCTCCCTCAACGGTCGCCCACCCGCTCACCGCTCGGCGGAGACACACAGCGGCGGTACACCGGCAGGCCATCCCGGCGGCACACCCGCTCCCGGCGGCTGAGCGCGCCCGCGGCGGGTGGCTCTTCTGCGTCGGTCCAGCCCTCAAGCAAGGCCCCGATGTGCTCGTGCAGGCCCTCGACGTCGGTGACCACGACGAGGCGGCCGTCTGGCGCCAAGGCCCGCCCCACGGCGTCCACGAAGCCCGGCGTCCACAAGAGGTGGCGCGGGTTCTCCGTCGGCGTCGGGAAGTAGACCTCCACCAAGCTCACCCGCCCCGGCGGCAAGAGCGCGGCGAAGACCGCCCGGGCATCCGCCCGCCACAGCAGGCAGTTCTCCGGCGCGTGGGGCGCGGCGGCGTCTACCCGGGCCCGGCGGATCTCGACGCCGAGCCAGCGCCACTCAGGCTGGCGTCGGGCGCGCTCCAAGATGCGCATCCCGTGGTCAAAGCCGACCTCCACACCCAAGGGCGCGGGCCCGGCGATGAAGGCCGCAAACCGAGCGCGCTCGGCGGCGAGGGCCGGCTGGTCGTAGAGCAGGCTCCCGCCCAAGGCGCCGCGCACACGCTCCGGCGAAGACGGCGGCAGGGGCGGCGGCGGTCGCCAGTCGGTGCTCATTCGTTCAGCGCAGCGGGGCTTTGCCCTGGCTGGCGAGGGTCCAGGCGCAGAGCTTGTACAGCGTGCGGGCGCCGACGTTGGCGTCCCACTCGTCGCGGCCATCGGCGGCGGGGGCGACCTCGTTGAGATCAAAGCCGAGGATCTTCCGGCCGGAACGCACGACCTCGCCCAACAAGAAGTTCGCCTCGGCGAGCTCCAAACCGCCCGGGACGGGGGTGCCGGTGTTGGGGCAGAGCTTGGGGTCGAGGCCGTCGATGTCGAAGGTCACCCAGACCTGCTCGGGCAAGGCGTCGACGATCAGCCGAGCGACCCGCACCCAAGGCTCCCCGACGAAGCGGCGCCGGGCCAGCTCACGGTCAAAGAAGACCCGCACCCGCTCGCCTTGGCTGCCCGCGAAGCGCACCTCGTCCTCGCCGACGTCCCGCATCCCGACCTGGACGAGCCGGGTGATCGCCGGTACCTCGTTGAGCCCGTTACGCAGGATCGAGGCGTGGGAGTACTGGAAGCCCTCGTAGGCGTCGCGCAGGTCGAGGTGGGCGTCGAAGTGCAGCACGCCGAAGGACGGCACCCGCCGCGCCAAGGCCCGCCACGCGCCGAGCGGCACGGAGTGGTCGCCGCCGAGCACCGCCGGGATCTTGCCCGCCGCGAGCACGCTCGACACCTCGTCGTCCACACGCTGGTTCACGACCTCAGAGAGCTGGTTCACCTCCGCCAAGGCCGCGCGCAGCTCGGGATCCTCACCGATGGCGCCGCCGACGGCGATCACCCGCTGGGCCAGGGCCTTCGCCCGGTCGTTCAGGGCGAGCAGGTCGTCGGGGATCGGCCGCATGAACAGGCCGGGCTCATACGGGCGCAGCACGTCGAGGTCGAACAGGTCCACCTGACGGCTCGCCGCGAGGATCGCCGCCGGGCCCTGGGCCGCGCCGCCGCCGTAGGAGGTCGTCGCCTCCCACGGCACAGGCACGATCACCAGCGCGCTCTCTTCTTCACCGTAAGGCAGGCCGAAGACGCCGGATTCATCACCAGCGGCGGCGTTGGGGTCGAAGGTGGACATCTGCGGGCGCTCCACGTCGAGAGGACGCGAGGCTTATCCCGCTGGGCAGCGCGCGGCCCACACCGGCGCCATCGCCCGCAGCATCGGCAAGGCCTCGGCGAGCCGGGCGCCGTGCCACGAGCACAGCTCACCGTCCACCAAGAAGATCCGCTCCGGGGCGACGCCCAAGGCGCACAGCTCGTCGCGGTGGCGCTCCTTGAACGGGAAGGGCTCGGAGCTGAGCAGCACCACGCCGCCGTTGACCAGGGCCTCGGGCGGCACCGTCGGGTAACGAGGGCTCACCCCGGCCAAGGCGTTCACCCCGCCCGCCTCGGCGAGCAAGGCGGAGATGAAGGTGTCGTCGTTGACGCCCATCCAAGGCTCACGCCAGATGAGGTAGGTGTAACGAAAGCCGGGGCGCGCGGCGGCCTCGGCGCGCAGGGCGGCGCGCTCGGCGTGAATCGTCTGCAGGAGCGCGTGGGCCTCGGCCTCTCGGCCCATGACGACGCCCAGGCGGTGAAGGTCGCCCAGCGCCTCATCGACACCCTTCGGGAACGCGACGAGCAAGGGGACGTGGGGCTCGATCTCGGCGAAGATCTCCCGGGTGTTCTCTTCAGCGTTGCCGATCACGAGGTCGGGCTGGAGCGCCAGGAGCCGGTCGAGGAGCAGGTCTTTGGTGCCGCCGACGCGGGTGAGGCCCCCGAGGCGCTCGGCGGGGTGAACGCAGAAGCGCGTGACCCCGACGACGGCGTCCCCAGCGCCCAGAGCGAACAAGGTCTCTGTGGTGCTCGGCACCAGCGACACCACCCGGCGCGGCGGCGCGGCGAAGGTCAAGGAGACGCCACGGTCATCCGTGACGTGGATCACGGCGCCGCGCCGCGGCTGTGCGGCCACACGGGCTCTCCGGCGCCGAAGCTCACCATCGCCGCGCGCAGAGCGGGCAGGTTGAGGCCCCCGGGCTGGTGCGTGGCGGCGCTCGCGGCCTCGTCGAGCCGGGCCAAGGCCGCCCGGGTGAGGCTCGCGGCGGCGGTGCGGTCGCCTTGTTGGCGTTTCACCACGGCGGCCGCCCCTTGGATGAGCCCCTGGATGAGCCGCGCCGGGGCATCGGCCCGAGGCAGCTCCAGCCACAGGCTCTCCCAGATCTCGTGGGCCTCCCAGTAGTATTG
>JBEAVX010000175.1:0-7439 GCA_041160755.1 Pseudomonadota bacterium | reverse complement strand
GCCCGGTACATCGCGCGGTCGGCGCGGTCGAGCCACAGGGCGATCTCCTCCTCGGGCTCCTTCTGGGCGACGCCTAAGCTCGCGGTGACCTTGAGGCCGACGGCCGTGCGGGACCAGTCATGGGTGCCGATGGTCTTGCGCAGGCGCTCGGCGACGTCGGCGGCGCCTCGCTCGTCGGTGCCGGGCAAAAACACGAGGATCTCTTCGCCGCCGTAGCGGGCGCAGGTGTCGCTGTCTCGAACGTCGAGCAGCACGAGGCGGGCGAGGGCTTGCAGCACCTGATCGCCGACGCGGTGCCCGAAGGTGTCGTTGATCGACTTGAAGCGGTCGACGTCGAGGAAGATGACCGAGAACGGCTGCCCAGCGTCTTCGCAGCGGGCGAGCAGGGCGGGGAGGCGCTCGTCGAGCCAGGCGCGGGTCTGGAGGCCGGTGAGGGGGTCGGTGCCCGCGGCGCGCATCCGCTCCAGGACGCGGCTGAGGTGGTGCAGCTCATCGAGGCCCATGAGGTCGAGGCGCAGCGAGACCGCGCCGATCTCCAGGTGGTCCCCAGGGCGCAACAAGGCGCGCTGCACCGTGGCGCCGTTCACGGCGGTGCCGTTCGTGCTGCCGAGGTCGAAGACGGAGATCTCGCCGCCGTCGTCGCAGCGCAGGGCCGCGTGGTTGCGGGAGACCGAGGCGTCGCCCAAGACGAGGCCCGCGGACTCATCGCGGCCGATGACCATCTCTTGGCCGCCGGAGAGGGTGACGAACTGGAGCAGGTCGGGCCCGGCGACCACACGCACCGTCGGGATGAGCACGCCCCGACCTCGGCGCCCGCGCGGCAGCGTGAGCTTCATCGTGACCTCGGCGGGCTCCTCGATGTGCGGACGGCCAGCGCCCACGCTGAACAGGGAGTCGGCCTTGGGGTCTGAGTTCTCGCTGTTGGACATCCGCGAAGGCTCCAGAGGCTACGCTCACCCTACCGCATCACTGGGCCGGGGCCAACTCTCTTGAGATCACAAGGCGCCGGCGGCCCCAAAAAAAAGGGGCGTTCGCCTGCTTCAACGCCAAGCTCCGCGCGACGCGGGCGCGCGGAGGGGCGAAGGCGCGCGATTTTAGCGCGGAGGAGCCTCGGCGCGGCGGACGATCGTGAACTCGACCCGGCGGTTCGTGGCCCGGGACTCGACGTCTTCGCCGGCCACCAAGGGGCGGGCCTCGCCGTAGCCCTTCGCCACGAGGCGGCCCGGCGCCACGCCGGCGCGGGTGAGGTGGCTGCGCACGGCCTCGGCCCGGGCCTGGCTGAGCTTCTGGTTGTACACCTCAGGGCCTTGGTCGTCGGTGTGGCCCTGGACCTCGACCAAGGTCAGCTCGGGGTGCTGGATGAGCACCTGGGCGACGGCGTCGAGCACGGCGTAGCTCTGGGGCAAGATGACCGCCGAGTCAAACTCGAAGAACACCTTGTCCATCATCACGACGCGGTCGCCCTCGACCCGGGCGAGGGTGTGGGTGAGCGTGACGTCTACGGACGCGATGCCGGCCTCGGTGACCTCGACGGCCTTCTCGACGGTGCGGAAGCCCTCGGCGCTGATGACCAAAGAGTGCGCGCCGGGGCGCACCTTCATCTCGGCGAGGCCGTCGGGCTGGGCTTGGCCCGTGGGGCCGCCCTCGCTCAGCACACGCACCGTCGCCATCACCGGGCGCCCGGACTCGTCGCGCACGAGCACCCGCACGGTGCCGGGCACGGGGATCTTCTTGAGGCGCAGGTTCTGCTCGTGCTGGGGCGCCTTGGGCACGTCCATGACCGCGCTGAGCGACTCGTAGCCCGGCGCGGAGGCCGTCACCTGGTAGCGGCCCGGGACGAGGCTGCGCACGAGCTCGCCGTCGCGCAGGGTGAAGCTGTCGGCCTCGGGACCGGCGCTGAGATCGAGCACGGACGGGCTGATCTGGTGGCCGGACTCGTCGAGCACCCGCACCCGGGTGGGCGTGACGTTCTCGTCGGGGCAGCCGTCGCCGTCGTCTTGGTTGTTGTAGTCCTCAAGCTGGTCGGGGCAGAGGTCGCGGTCGTTGGGCACGCCGTCGCCGTCATCGTCGGGGCCTACGGGAGCGGCCTCCGCGACGGACGCGAGGGGAGGGCTCCATCCGAGCCCGGCCATCGCGCGCACGTCGGGGGCGCCGATCCCGCGGGTCAGACCCGCGCCGAGACCCACCTGAACCCGCAGCTCGCCCACGGCCCGCATCCGCGCGCTCACCAGCACCTCCGCCGGGGACGCGCCGATGGTGTCGCCGCCGATGAAACGTTCGCCGGAGAGCTCCACCGCGCCGTCCGCGCGGTCGGTCAACAAGAAGCTCGCCCCGGCCGCCCAGTCCAGGCGTGGGCCGAGGATGAGGCCGTCGGGGAGGAGCTGCCCCGAGCCGCTGCGCGCGCCGAGGTTCGCCGCGAGCAGCAGGGGGCCCCGGGCGTAGGTGGCGATGAACCCGCCGCCGCCGAGCGCCTTCGCCTCGCCGAGCCAGGCCGTCTCCGCGCCGGTCGGCAGGTCGAGGCTGCCTTGTACACCCAAGCCGACGCCGTCGCCTTGGCGGGGGATGAGCTCAAACGCCGCCATCACCCGGGCGTCGCCGACGAGGCGAAAGCCCTCCACGGCGTAGCCCGTGGAGTAGAGGTGCATCGGCAGGTTCACGCCCAAGCGCAGGTTCGTGAGGTTCACGAAGCCCGTGAGGTCTGTCGTCACGACGTCCGAGAGCAGGCCGAGCTCGTCGCGGGTGGGGTCGTCGTACCGAAACACGAAGGGGTCGTTCGCGTAGTTCGTGAGGATCGCCCCGCCGAAGCGGCCCTCCTCGCCGACAGCGCTGTCGGCGGTGACGATGAGCCGCTGGGCGTCGAGGGTGGGGTGAAACCGCTGGGCGTTGATCGCCTGGCCCGCGTCGCCGTCGCCGTCGTTGTCTTGGGCCAAGGCCAAAGACGGCGCGGTGAGCGCGGCGCCGACCGTCGCCGTGAGGCCGATGAGCTGGGCTTTGCGGCGGCGGCGGCCCAGGAGCGCGAGGGCGGCCAGAGCGGGCCAGAGGGCGGGCCCGGCGGCGACGGCGCTGCAGGCGCCTCCGGTGAACACGCCGTCATCGAAGGTGCCGGGCACGTCGATGGCGGTGTCGTCGGGCTCCGAGGTGTCGCAGAGGTTGTCGTCTACGGGGTCGAGGATGTTCGGGATGCCGTCGCAGTCCTCGTCCTCGTCACAGGGGCCCTCCTCACCATCGGGGATGCCGTCGCCGTCGGTGTCGGGGTTCGTGGGGTCGGAGCCGCACTCGTCCTCCTCAGAGTTGGTGAGGCCGTCGTCGTCGAGGTCGCCGTCGGGGCCGTCCTCGTCGTCGGGATCTTGGTAGTCGGGGATCCCGTCGCCGTCGCTGTCCTCGTCCGGGTCGCCGTCGGGGGTGCCGTCGTTGTCGGAGTCGGTGTCGATGTAGTCGGGGAAGCCGTCGCCGTCGCTGTCCTCGTCGCCCTCGACCTCGTCGGTCACGCCGTCGTCGTCGCTGTCTTCGTCGCAGAAGTTGACGTAGCCGTCGCCGTCGAAGTCGCGCAGGCCGCGCCGCGACCACTCCTCGGAGTCCAGGATGCCGTCGCCGTCGCTGTCGCCGCCGTCGGGCGCGTCGTCGAACACGCCGAGGTCGAGGTCACACTTCAGCTCGATGGCGTCGGGGATGCCTTCAGCGTCGGTGTCGAGGTCGTCCTCAGTGATGAGCGGGTCGATCTCCCAGTAGTCCACCGAGCCGCTGGTGTCCCAGTCTTCGTCGCCGTCGGTGAAGCCGCCGTCGTCGGTGTCAAGGTCCAGGGGGTTCGTGGTGAAGGTGGCGTTGGAGTCGACGCGGTAGCAGGCCCCGGCGGTGTCGGTGTCGGGATCGGGGCTGATGACGCCGAGCTCTAAGCCGTCGGGCAAGAGGTCGCCGTCGGTGTCGCAGTCCAGGGGGTCGAGGCCGAGGTTGAGCTCGTCGCCGTCGCGCACGCCGTCATCGTCGGTGTCGGCGTCGTTGGGGTCTAAGCCCATGCCCAGCTCAAAGGCCCCGGTGAGGCCGTCGCCGTCGGCGTCGAGCGCGATCTCATCGCTCCAGCCGGGCTCCATGAGCGAGAGATCGCTCGCCCCGGCCATGTCCGCGTTGTTGGACGAGGTCTCGCGGCCCTCGCCGGTGAGCAGGGCCAAGGCGAAGACCGTCTCTTCGTGGATGTCGAGGTTCGCCGCGAGGGTCTCGCGGTCGATGACCACGTCGATCATCCAGTCCCGGGCGCCGCCCAGCGTCGTGCCGGCCTCAGCCGTGCGCACGAGGTCTTCGCCCGAAGGGTCGGTGGAGTAGATGAACACCGCCGAGAGCCGGGCGGCGGGGCCCTCGCGGCCGCTGTTGTTGCGGTAGAGGATGATCGAGTTCGCGCCGAGCACCGAGCCGGAGAACGAGATCGCCCGGTCGAGGGTGGTCGTGAGGCCGTCGCCGTCGTCGCTGCGCAGGTCAAACCCGAAGGTCCAGGTGCCCTCGTTGAGCGCGGCGCCTTCAGCGGCCTGCCACGGCGCGTCCGCCACCCGCATCCGCAGGTAGAGGGCGTCCTCGTCGGCGTACCAGTAGCCCACCGGCGCGCTGGACTCGCCGACCAGATCGACATGCGCGCCCGCCTCGGCGTCGCCGAACACGTCGCCCATCGCGGCGCCGCCTTGGGTGATCGGCACCCAGTCCGCGCTCGATGGCCAGGCCCAGGCGGCGCCCGACGCCAAAAGAAGCGTGAGGCAGGACATCATGTACACCTCGGCGGTTGCGTCATGCAGATCATCGATGCTTCCTGGCGCCAGTCAGGCGGGCAGGGTGTGGAGACCAGGGGGTGCGTCTAGGGGTTCGGCCGCGCGTGCGAGACGGCGGAGCGAGCGCTATGAGAAGTGTATGCCCTCTGAGCCGCGTCCTGCATCCACCGTTCTTCTTCTGCGTGACGGCCCGGCCGGTCCGCAGGTCTTCATGGTGAAGCGCTCGGCGCGAATGGCGTTTATGCCGGACGCCCACGTTTTTCCAGGGGGGCGCGTGGATGTGTCGGACAGCGCCTTGCCGCTTCACGGTGGCGCGTTGGACAGAGCGCGCATCGGCGGCGACGACGCGGGCGCGCTGCAGGCCGCAGCCATCCGCGAGACCTTCGAAGAGGCCGGGGTGCTGCTCGCCCAAGGTGGCGCGCCGAGCGTCGAGGATCGCCTGGCGCTCTTGCGCGGAGCCCTGGACTTCGGGGCGCTGGTGGCGCGCCTGGGCCTGCACCTCGACGCCGAGGCGATCCGCCTCTGGTCGTGGTGGATCACCCCGGAGATCGAGCCCCGGCGCTACAGCACCCGCTTCTTTGTGGCCCAGGCCCCCGACGCCGCCGAGGCCAGCCACGACGACGGCGAGACGGTGCAGTCGGCCTGGTGGACGCCCGCCGAGGCCCTCGCCAAGTTTGAGGCGGGCCAGGTGCAGCTCGCCCCGCCGACCTGGGTGACCTTGCAAGAGCTGCTGCCCTACGGCCAGGCGTCGGAGGTGCTCGCCGCCGCCGCCAGCCGCCGCGTGGTGCCCATCGAGCCCACCGGCGCCTTGCACGACGACGGCAGCGTGACGATCTACCTGCCCGGCGACCCGCTGCACCCCTCGACCGACCACGTCGACGGCCCGACGCGGGTGACCCTGCGCCAAGGACGTTGGCTCGTTCACCGCTGAGGAGACCCCACCCGCCAAGGAGTGACCGTGCGCCTCGCCTTCTGCGCGCTCTTGTTGGGAGGGTTGCCCGCGCTGGCCCAGGCCGCCACCCCACGTCGTGGCCCGCCGCCGCCGAAGCCCGCGGAGACCGTCTGGGAGGAGGGGCGCCGCGACGACGTCGTGATCGTGAAGCTCCGCGAGGGCGTGCGCGGCGCGCCGACGATGGACGGCGCCGAGATTCGCCCGGTCTTCGCCGAGGGCCTCGCCCTGCGGAGGCTGCGCGACGCGCTGGCCCCCGACCTCGCTGATCTCAGCCTGTACTACCGCGTCGAGGTGGCGCCGGGCTGGGGACCGGCCGTCGCCGACGCCTTCAACGCCGAGGACTGGGTAGAGCTCGCCACCTTGGCCCCCGAGGCCCAGCCGCCGCCGATGGACATCCCGCCGGAGACCCCCGACTTCAGCGGGCTTCAGCTCTACCCCGACGCGGCGCCGGACGGCTTCGGCGTCACCTGGGCCCGGAGCTGGCCCGGGGGGACCGGCGCGGGCGTCACGGTGGCGGACCTGGAGTACGGCTGGACGACGGGGCACGAGGACCTGATCGCGGCAGACGCCGCGGAGACCTGGGGTTTTGACAGCGGCCTGTATGAATACCACGGCAACGCGGTGCTCGGGATCCTCTTCGCCGGGGACAACGGCTATGGCGTCACCGGGCTCGTCCCCGAGGCCACGCCGATGGTGGTCTTCCCCTTCGTGGACGCCGACACCTACGACATCGCCGCCGCCATCGTGGGGGCGATGACCCTGCTCAGCCCCGGCGACGTGCTCCTCATCGAGCAGCAGGCCTACGCCCAAGGCGTGTATTGCCCCGTCGAGGTGGACGCGGCGGTGTTTGACGCCATCAGCCTGGCCGTCGCCAAGGGCATCATCGTGATCGAGCCCGGCGGAAACGGCGCGCAGGACCTGGATGATCCCAAGTGGGGCGGCTGGTTTGACCGCGCGGTGCGCGACTCCGGCGCGGTGATGGTCGGCGGCGGGATGCCCCCGGGCAAAGACGCCCCGGCGCGCACCTGGTACCCCTACGGGGGCTCCTACGGCGCGCGGGTGGACGTGCAGGGCTGGTACAGCGACACCGTCACCGTCGGCTCGGCGAGCGCCGGGCTCAACGACCTGTTCTTCCCCGAATCAGACCCCAACCAAGCCTACACGGGCCGCTTTGGGGGCACGTCGGGGGCCTCCGCGCAGCTCGCTGGGGTCGCCGGGGCGCTGAGCGCCATCCACCTGCACCTCCACGGCGTCCCGCCCGACCCGCTGCTGGTGCGGTCATGGCTCGCCGCCTTCGGCACCCCCCAGCCGGGCTACGACGCCGCGCACCCCATCGGCCCCCAGCCTGACCTCAGCCGGGCCCTGCGTCTGGGCCTCTTGCCCTGAGCGGGACGGCGCTCAGGCCGTCTCGGCGAGGCGCTTGAGCTTCTGTAAGGCCGGGCGTGGGATGTCGAGCTCCAAGACCTCGCCGACGCGGCGCCCGCGCAAGGCGAGCACCTGGCCGTCGGGGAGCTCAAAGCGCAGGTTGATGAACGTGCCCTCGGCGGGGAGGCCGCCGACGTCGCTCACGTCGAGGCGCCGCTGGCTGAGCTGGTCGTGGAAGTCGCGGGCGAACGACGCCTGGGCGCGCCAGCGGGCCTGTAGCTCACCCTTCTCGGGGCTATGCGTGAACAGCGGCTCCTCGCGGGGTGGCTTCGCGATGGGGGCGCCTGGGGGCGGCGGCGGCGGCGTTGGGG
>JBEAVX010000170.1:0-4965 GCA_041160755.1 Pseudomonadota bacterium | reverse complement strand
CCTCCAACAAGCTCTCGCCTTGCCACATCGGCGAGGGCTGAGCGCCGGCCAAGGCGGCCAGCGTCGGCGCCACGTCGATGCTGCGCACGGTCCAGGGCACACGCGCCCCGGCGAGCTCTTGGTTGGGCAGCTTCACGATGAGGGGCACGTTGATCTGCTCCTGGTAGAGCGTCGTGCCGTGCCACCAGCCCTGGTGCTCGTAGAACTCCTCGCCGTGGTCGGCGGTGAGCACGATGGCGGTGTTGTTGTACCGGCCGGTCTCCTTGAGCCAGTCAAACAGGCGCTTCATCTCCGCGTCCATGTAGCGGATCTCGGCGTCGTAGGTGGCCTTGAGGTACTCGACGTCGGCGGGGTCGGGGCGCTCGTGCTCGGCGCGGCCATAGCCCTTGCCGTTCCAGGGGTGCTCAAAGTAGGGGTCGTGGGGGTCCATGAAGTGGATCATCAAGAACCAGCGGCGCTGGCCCTGGGCGTCGATGAACGACTTGGCCTCGTCCACGACGACGTTGGCGGGCTGGTAGAAGTCCTCGACGACCTTGTGGTCGCCCTTGAAGCGCTCGCCGACCTTGCGGAGCACGCTGTACATCGAGAGCTGGTACACCGACTCCGTCGCGAAGAACGGCATGTTCGGGGCGAGGTACTTGAAGCTGTCGAAGCCCTGATGGAAGTTGAAGGACTGCGTCACGTTCGTGTTGTTGGGCATCCCGCCCGTGACGTAGCCCGTGCGGCTGAGCACCTCGGCGATGGTCTCGACGTCGTCGGGGAGCACGGAGACCTTGAGCGCCGTGTTGTGCGCGGACGGCAACATCGAGGTGTAGAGGCTCGCGAAGCTCGCGCGGGTCCACGAGGCCTGGGCGTGGGACTCCTCAAAGAGCAAGGAGTCCTTCGCCAAGGCGTCGATGTTCGGGGAGATGTCGGCGACGGGGTAACCGTAGGCGCCGAGGTGGTCGGCGCGCAGCGTGTCGACGACGATGAGCAGCACGTCGGGGCGCGTGGCGAGCTCTTGGCCCTGCTGCTTCTCCGGGGTGAGCGTGCTGGCGCCGCCGCCGCCCGGGGCGAAGGAGAACGCCGCGCTGATGACGGCCACCGCGCCCCAGAGCGCCAAGGAGCCCTTGGGCTGCAGGAGGATCCGCAGCGGGGTCTTGGTGAGGAGGATCGGCCCCAAGAACAGGCCCACCAGCGAGAGCCCGCCGAAGACGGCGAGCAGGGTGAGGTTGCCGCTCATCGGCACGCCCGCCTCGGCGTAGATCACCTTGTTGGCGATGTACCGGCTGATCACGAGGCCCAAAGGCGCGAACACGCCGAAGAAGCCCAAGGAGTACGCCAGGGGCTCGTCCACCTTGTCGGTGATCTTGGAGAGCACGGCGAGGCCGACGCCGACGGCGAGGCCCATGCCCGCGCCGATGCCCGCGTAGAGCACCGCCGCGTAGAACAGCGCCACGTAGTCGCTCACCGACCCGGCGGAGGAGAGCACCCACAGGGCCTCGGCCTCACCCACGAGCGTCCCGGCCACCACGCCAGAGAGCAGGCCAATCGTCACCTTCCGAATCATCTCGGCTCCATCACGTTCGCGCGGCGTCATCTCCCGCGCGGCCCAAGGCTAACCCAAGCACGCAGGGCGCGCCGCCGGGGTTCCCGGGGATCTTCTCGGGGCGGTCGCCACAGCCGGGCCGCTTTGGGGTAGAGAGGGGCGATGCTGCGCGCCACGAACCTGGTCAAGAGCTTCCACGATCCCGCCGGAGGGGTCGTCCACGCCGTCGCCGGGCTGTCCTTGGCGGTGGAGCCCGGGGTGATCTACGGGCTTCTGGGCCCCAACGGCGCCGGGAAGACGACGACCTTGCGGATCCTCGCCACCTTGACGCGCCCCGACGCCGGAGAGGTCGTGATCGGCGGCGTCGACGCCCTGCGGAGCCCCGTCGAGGCCCGGGCGCGCATGGCCTATGTGCCCGCCGAGGGGGGCCTGCCCGCTCGGCTCTCGGCGCTGGAGGCCGTCACGCTGTTCGGTGAGGTCCAGGGCGTGCCCAAGGCCAAAGATCGCGCGCTGCAGCTCCTCCACGAGCTCGGCGCCGGGGCCTACGTGGGCCGGGAGTGCGCCCAGCTCTCGACGGGCATGAAGCGCCGCGTCGTGCTCGCCCGGGCCTTGATGCACGATCCTGGGCTCTTGCTCCTGGACGAGCCCACGGACGGCCTCGACGTCCAGGGCCGCCTCGACGTGCTCCAGCTCATCCAGAGCCTCGCCGCCGAGCGCCGGGCCGTCGTGCTCTCCTCGCACATCATGGGCGAGGTGGAGCGGGTGTGTCAGCGGGCGTGCATCATCCACCGGGGGCTCAAGATCGCTGAAGGCAGCCTCGATGAGCTGCGCGCCTTGGGCGGCGCGGCGGCCTTGGACGACGCCTTCGTGGCGCTCCTGAACGCCGAGCCCACACCTTGAACACCGGCGTCTCCCCTCCCCTCGTGAAGGCGTGGGGCCTGCTCACCGCCTCGGTGCTCACCCGCACCTTACGCGAGGGCTTGGTGCTCCGGGCGCTCATCTGGCCGGCGCTGATCATCGCGCTCACGCTCTTGGTCTCGGCCACCTTCGTCGCTGGGCTCTACGCCTCGAAGAGCGCCGCCGTGCCCGATGTGGCTCTGGCCGAGGTGCTCGTCGCCAAGGGGCTCGACGCCCGGGTCTATGACGACCCCGAGGCGGCGTTTGTCTCCGGCGAGGTGGACCGCGCGGCGTTTGAGGGCCCCGAGGGCTGGGTGCTCCTCGCGCGGTTTGACGGGGCGTACACGACGGCGATGGAGTCGGAGCTGCGCGCGCGGCTCGGCGCGGCGTGGCGGCCGATGCTCATCCCCCGGGCCGGGCGAAACGCCGCCTTGGGCCCCACGACGCGGCTGCTCGTCGGCCTGCTCGCCGTGCTGTTCGTGCTCTACGGCGTGGTCTTCGGCGCGGGCGGGCTCAGCCGGGATCTTCAAGACGGCAGCCTCGACGCCGAGCGCGCCTTGCCCTTGCCGAGCTGGGTTCACGCCGCGGCGCGGCTGGGCGCGGCGGGCGTCGCCTTGAGCGTGGCGTTCGCGGCCTCGGTGGGGCTCATCCACTCGATCTTGGGCGTCCAGGCGCCTTGGGCGGGGTGTGTGGTCGGCGGGCTCTCGGGGCCGCTCAGACGGGGGCTCGTCGCGGTGACGGGGCTCATGGGGCTCGGGTACTCGGCCCCGGCGATCGGTCGGCACCTGCCCGTGGCGAGCGTCGGCGCCTTGGTGCGCGGCGACCTCCCTGGCCTCGGCGCCGCGCTGACCACCCTGCTCCTGTGCGCGCTGGCGGCCTGGGCGTTTGACCGGAGCGCCCGGTGATCCGCCCCGCCCGCGTCGTCGCCATCGCCCGTCGCGATCTCAAGGTGGTCCTCGCGGGCCGAGGCGCGTGGCGGCTCGGGCTCACGGCCTTGGCCTTGCTGTTGCCCGCCGGGGCCCTGCCGCTGCCGGAGATCAAGACACCCTTGGAGATCGCCCAGGCCGCCGGGGACATCCCGCCGAGCTTGGCCGACCGCATCGAGAAGAACCCCCGCTTCGGCCTCCGTCTAGAGGGTGAGGCCCCGGTGCTCGTGCACACCAGCCGCGTGCCGCCGCCCCTGCGGGAGGTGCTCGACACCTTGCCGGGCGAGCCGATGGTGCGGTTTGAGCTGCGCGCCAGGGAGTTCCCGCTCCCCGAGCGCGGACTGCTCCTGGCGCTGTTGAGCCTCTCGTTGTTGACCGGGCCCCTCACCGAGAGCCTCGCCGGAGAGCGCAGCCGCAAGACCTTGTTGAGCCTGCTCACCGCGTCGATCTCGCGGGGGGAGCTGGCGCTCGGCAAGTGGCTCGCCTGGGCCGGGGTGTCGAGCGCCATGACCCTCGCCGTCGCGCTCAGCGGGCGGGTGACCGGGGCGATGCCCTTGGGCCTGTGGTGCCTCGGCCTGCCCTTGGCCAGCGGCATGGCCGCCGCCTTGGGCCTGTGGTTGGGGCGGGACGCTGAAGATGAGGTGGACGGCGCCGCGCGCACCCTGCGGGCCCTGCCGGTGATCGCCTTGGGCCTGTTCGGCGCGGCGTATGGCCTGCACCTGGCGAGCCCGGCGCTCGGCGCGCTGGTGCCGTTGGGCGGGGCGCTCTTGTTGGCCGGGGGCCTGATCACCGGGATCGGGCCCGTCGTGGGGGCGATCGGGGGCACCGTCGTCGGCGTCGCCGCGCTCACCTGGGGCGTGGCCCGGGCGCTAGACGCTGAGGGCGACCCACGCCCGTCCCCGGCGCTCTCCGAGCTGAGCCACCTCGGCGTCGGCGCGGCGGTGTGGTGGCTGCCCGTCGCCGGGCCCGCCGCCTGGGCCTTGGCGGGCAACCCCGACCTCGGCCAGAGCCTCTCCCCGGCCGTCGGCGTGGCCGTGGGCGGCGCGCTCTTTGGCCTCTACGCCCTCGTGGAGGCCCTGCGACGCCACTGGAGCCTCGCGGAGCTGCTCAACCTGCCCGCCGAGGGCGTCCGGAGCCTGTACTTCCCCCGGGCGGCGCTGGTCGGCGTCGCCTTGTCGTTGAGCGCGGCGGCGACGGCGGCGATGCCGTTCCCCGACAACGGCTGGCTCACCGCCCTCCGCCTGCGCCTGAGCGCGGGCCTCGACCCCGGCTGGGCGGGCTGGCTCCCGGCGATCGTGGCCGTGGCCGGGCAAGAGCTGATGTTCCGAGGGCTCCTGCAGCGCGCCGTGGGGCCGCTCCGGGCGGGGCTGTTTTTTGTGCTCGTGTGCTCCCCGCTGGATCCCCTGCGCGGCGCGGCGGCGGCGGCGGCCTTGGCGCTCCTCGCCCAGCGCGGCGGGGTGCCCTTGGCGCTCGTCGCCCGGCTGGCCTGGGCGTTGGCGCCCGAGTCGCTGTCGATCGCGAGCCCGGGTGGGGCCTGGGTGGCCTTGGCCGTGGCGGTCGGCGCGGCGGCCTTGGGGGCAGAGCGGCCCCTGGGGTTCTTGGGGAGGAGGTAGC
>JBEAVX010000145.1:0-8445 GCA_041160755.1 Pseudomonadota bacterium | reverse complement strand
GACGGCCGCGCGGCCGCTGGCGCTCCCGCAGCACCGAAGGGGCGCGTCGGCGGGGGCGGCGCTCGACGCGGCGGGGCGCATCCGGCGCAGCTCGTCGAGCAAGGTGTCTGGCGTGGCGCCTAGGCTGGCGACGGCGTGCTCCGGCCGGGCCTGGTCACACGCGCCGAGGGCCACCATCATCACCGCGCCGAGGATCAGGATCGCACGCATTCACACCTCCCGTCCCAATCAGTGTAGCACGCGACCTCTCGTCGCAGGCGCACCTGAGCGCTTGCTCAGGCAGGTCGTGTGAGATATTCGTCGCGCTCTCGGAGGCACTATGCAGAAGTTCATCATCCCCCTCGGCGGCGCGCTCGCGGGCTCTGGTGTCATGTCGATGCTCTTCGGCTGGGCGTCCGGCGACGGCCAGCGCGACATGGCCGAGCAGATCTCCACCATCGGCTACTCCGGCGTGTTCGACATCCACATCACCCAGTATGGCCAGCTCGCCTTCGGCCTCATCTTCGTGGGCCTCGCGCTCATGGTGTTTGGCAACGCGACGGCGTGGAAAGAGACCGGCGGTTACTGACCCCCGGCGCCCTCGTCCTCACGCCCTTCCTCGGCGGGGGTGTCATGAGTGAAGGGTCAGACGAGCCCGAAGAAGGCGCTCGATCGCCACGACGGCGCGGCCCGAGGCTCTCGATCGAGCTGGAGGGCACGCCTGGGCTTGGCGAGCAGCCGCGCTCACGCGCTGAAGATCTGCTCGTCGAGCTGGTCCTCGGCGACACGATGCAGGACGGCATCAGCCCCACGTCCCACATCGCCCCGGGTGTGCCGCGTGTGCGCACGCTCCTGGTGCAGCTCGCCGCCCGGGCCGCCGGAGGGGACGCGGGGGATCTGGACGAGGCGGCCTACTCCGCCGAGCTCCTCAACCTCGCCTTGGGCGTCCACGACGCGGCGCTCGGGCGCCAAGGTGGGCTGAGGCGGCGGGTGGCCCGGCGTTTGTTGGGCGGCGCGGCGCACTGGCTCGGCGGCAACCACCTCACCCTGCGCGCCTTGGAGGTCGCCCAGCACGCCCCGGCGCCGGAGCTCGTGGGGGAGGTCTTGGAGACCCTGCGGGAGATCTCTGAAGGCCAGATCCTCGCCGATGAGCTGCGCCGCCGAGAGCCGACGCTCCTCGACGTGAAGGAGTACGCTGAAGGCCACTCCGGCGCGGTGTTCGCCTTCTGCACCCGGGCCGGCGGGCGCATCGCCGGGGCGCCGAGGCCCGTCGTGAGCGCCCTCGGGCGGTATGGCCGCCACATGGGCGTGGCCTGGCACGCCATTGAGGATCTGAGCGCGTTCTGGCTTGGCCCCGAGGAGCTCTTGCGGGAGCTGGCCCGGGCCACGGCGGCGGGTCGCCCGGTCTTGCCGCTCATCGCCGCCCAGGCCGGGGATCCCGAGCTCAGCGCGCTCGTTGACCTCGCCCTGCGCCGGGGAGACGCCAGCCGCCTCAGCGCCGTGAAGGATCGTGTCAGCGCCGCCGGGGGGCTCTACGCCGCGAGAAAGATGGCCTTGGAGGAGACCTTGGCCGCCCGCCGCGCCTTACGCGCCGTGCCGCCGAGCCCCCACCGCGACGGCCTGGACCAGATCGCCCGCTCGTTGTTGGCGGGGGCCTCACGCCTGAGCCCCGAGCGCACGAGCGGCGGCTGACGCGCTCTGCTACGGTGGTGACGAGATGATCATGACCCCAGCGCTCCTCGTCCACCTCACCGCCTGCGCCCAGCTTGAGGGCCTGCTCACCGAGGTGCGCGCGCCGGTCACCGACGTGGTGCTCTCGGGCTACGTCTACAGCACGCCCGACCCCCAGTCCGACGCCGACGTGATGACCGCCGGGGGGCTCGTCGTTGAGGATCCCGATGGTGAGCCCATCGCCGAGGGCGCGGCCTATGACGCCGTGGCCTACCCCGGCTACTGGCTCGTCGAGGTGCCCGCCGAGACCGAGCTGCTCCTGCGCCTCACGCCCGAGGGCGACGAGGGCCTCACGACGGTCTGGCGCCTGCGAAGCCCCGGCGGCGACGCGGTCTGGGACGGCGCCACCGGCCCGGCGGACCTCCCGGGCTACGCGCTGTTCACCTGGCCCCTGGCCTTGGCCCAAGAGAGCTTCGACGCCGTGGCCGCCTTGGCGGGGGTGCCGCCGATGGACCTCGCCGATCCTGCGGGCTGTGGGCTCTGGGGGGCGACGGTGGATCCCGAGGCGACCGCGCCGTCATCACTCACCGTCACCGACGCGGCCTGGGCGTCGTCCCCCGTCGTCGGCGTCGCCGTAGACCCCGCCACCGGCGCGATGTCTCTGGCCGTCGCGCCGCCGGTTCATTACTTCTTCGCCTTCAACCTCCCCCTGGGCGCCGTGGACGTGGCCCTGGGCGAGGCCCAGACACGATTCACCTGCCGGGGCGGCGAGCTGCTCACCCCCTGGCGATTCTCTGGAGCTGGCCGTTGATCCTTCCGCTTGTCGTGCTCGGCGCGCTCTTCGGCTGTGAGGCCGAGTTCATCGTGCTCACCGCGGTGGTGAACGACGGCCCTGGCGCCGACGCCCCCGCCGCGCCGGGGGTGGAGGTCACGAGCCTGGGCTACGACCTCGGCGTCATCGAGACCGTCACCGCCGACGCGAACGGCCAGGTCGAGGTGCTGCTGCCCAAAGGCGCGTACTTTTACCTGGAGCTCGACGGCGACGACTGGGCGCGCACGACCTGGTGGGGCATCGCCGGCCAGGTGGACTCCACCTTGCCCGAGGACTCGCTCTTTGTGCTCAGCCAGGCCGACGCGGACGCCGTGCGCGCCAAGTACGCGGGCTGCCCGGGGGCGGACGGCGTCGGCGCCTTTGTTTACGGCGAGGTGCGGTTTTACGCGCCGGGCTACGAGCCCGACCCTGGCCAAGAGTGGCCCCTGGCGATCACCGCCGCCGTGCGCCTCGTGGGCGAAGGCGGCGAGACGCTGAGCGCCTGCTACCTCGACGCCCAGGGCCTCGCCTACGACCCCGACGCGCGCTGGAACGGCGACGCGGGCCAGTTCGCGATCTTTGAGGTGCCGACGGGCTTCCCGACCCTCACCGTAGACATCCTCACCGTCGACGAAGAGACCGGCCAGGCCGAGGACGAGCCCTTGACCTCACAGACGGTGACGATCTACGCCCCCGAGGGTGGCGTCGCCTCGATGATGCCGTTCTACGTCAACTTTCCGGGGATGTGAGTGGCCCGAAACCTCTCCCCGGCGGCCCTGGCGGCGCTGAACCTGTTCGGGTTTGGCGCCTTGGGGTACCTCGCCTTGGGGCAGCGGCAGAAGGCGATGTGGTTCGCCTTGGGCACCGTGGTCTTGGCCTTGTTCTGTGTGGGGGCGCTCCTGCCCGTGCTCGCGGCCGTGGACGTCTACCGCCTCGGCCAGCGCCAGCGCGCCGGGCGTGTGGTGGGTGAGGACGAGAGCGCGATCGAGTGGATCGACGCGGTGCTCAAGTGAGCCCGCTCATCGAGAACCCCGAGGCCCACGCGGCTGAAGAGCGCGTCGCGTGGCCGGCGTGGGGGCTGATCCTCTGCGGGCTCGTCGGCGCGGTCAGCGCCGTGCTGTTGGGGCTCATCGGCATGTTCTCGATCGCCAGCGGGGATCTCACCCGGGCGGTCGGCAGCGCCGAGCTGAGCGCGACGATGATCGTGCTCGTCTCGGCGGCGCAGGGGGCGCTCTCCCTCGTGATCTTGACCGGCGGCTGGCGAGCGCGAGTTCTGGAGGGCCACACCCACGCCATGATCGCCAGCGTGCTCCTCGCCGTGCCCTGCTGCGTGTTCGTCGGCTGCGGGCCGATCAACCTGATCGTCGGCGTCTGGGCGCTCCTTCGGTTGAGAGAGCCCCAGGTGCGCGCCGCCTTCGTGTAGGTTGGTCAACCAACCAATCGTGCGAGGAGCAGCTCCAGGGGGCGATCGTCCTCGGGGTTCACCCGCGGCAGGGCCTCTAGGGAGAACCCCGCCTGGTGGAGCAGACGGCGCCAGGTGTCCCGGGGGAAGACGCCCTCCAGGTGCCGATCTTGGTGGATGACCGGGAGCTCGTCCCCGACGCGCGTGGCGAGGACGTAGTCCACGACGTACTGGTTGGGCTCGTCCGGGCGCTGCCAGACCCAGCCGAGATAACGCAGCGCGCGGCCCTCGCCGTCGTGGCCGCCGACCTCCTCGGTGGGCTCAAAGGTCTCAGTGACGTAGTCTGGCGCGATGAGCAGGGCGCCGCCGGGCCGAAGGTGCGCGCGAGCGGTCTCAAACACGGCCAGGAGATCCGCCTCGGTGAGCATGTAGCAGATCGCGTCGTGCACAAAGACGGCGTCGAAGGCGCGGCCGAGGCGCACGCTGCGCATGTCGCCGAGGTGGAGGCTGGCGCTGGGGCAGCTTCGCCCGGCGATCTTGAGCATCTCCGGCGCGAGATCGACGAGCGCCAGCTCGCTCGTGTACGGCGCGAGGTAGTGGGCGTTGTGGCCGGCCCCGGCGCCGAGCTCCAAGAGGCTGAACGGGGCGTCGCCCAAGGCGGCGGTGAAGGCGGCGATGTAGTCGGCGGACTCCTCCTCGTACTCGTGCAGGGGGGTGAGCAGGGGGTACCAGTCGGCGAGCTCGGCGTAGAGCTTCATCGGTCTCTCCGAGTTGAACAAGGCGCGCACATCGTAGCCCAAAGATGACGTGGTGGGAGGCAATTTGGGCCTTGGGCCTCAGCCGCCGACCGGCCCGCAGAGGTGGGTGAGCGGCGCGTCGCTGGCCCCGGACTCGTTTAGGTTGGGGGTGTGGGCCACACCACCTCACGGGGGCCCTCGGAGACGACATGCCTGACCACCACGACGACCCTGGACTGAAGCTCGACCTCAAACGGATGGGGGTGCACCCCGCCCGCCGCGACGTGCTCGCCTGGCTCGGCGCCGTGGCGCTCCTCCCGCTCACCGGCTGCGCCGGAGACAAGGCCGACGGCGGCGACAGCGGCGGCGACAGCGGCGGCGGCGGTGACACGGCCGCGGGCACCTGCGCGGACCTGCCTGAAGAGACCGCGGGGCCGTACCCCGGCGACGGCACGAACGGCGCCAACGCCTTGGCCTTGGACGACATCGTGCGCAGCGACATCCGGACGAGCATCGGCGACAAGTCGGGCACCGCCCAAGGCGTCGAGCTCACCGTGCGCCTGCGCGTCGTGGACGCCGGGAGCGGCTGCGCGCCTCTGGCGGGCTACGCGGTCTATCTCTGGCACGCCACGAAGGACGGCCTGTACTCGATGTACACCGACGCCAGCCAGAACTATCTGCGCGGCGTACAAGTGAGCGACGCGGACGGCTGGGTGACGTTCACGACGATCTTCCCCGGCTGCTACGACGGGCGCTGGCCACACATGCACTTCGAGATCTTCGAGCGCCTCGACGACATCGCCAGCGCCTCGAACGCCGTCAGCACCTCGCAGCTCGCCTTGCCCGAGGACGCCTGCGACGAGGTCTACGCGGTCTCGGGCTACGAGACGAGCCTAGAGAACCTCAAGAACATCACCTTGGCGACGGACAACGTGTTCCGAGACGGCGCCACGTCCCAGGTGGCGACGGTCACCGGCCGCGCGACGGACGGGATGGAGGCGACGCTGATCTTGGGGGTCTGATCACGTCGGGATCGGCCCCGGCCGAGGCGCGGCGGGATAGTCTGCGGGCTCAGACATGGAGTCGTCCACATGCGCCGCAAGCTCATCCTCGTCGCCCTCGGCCTGTTCAGCGCGCTGCTCATCACCTTAGGGGTCGGCTCCGCCGCGCTCTCGAAGCCGCTCCCAGAAGGGGAGCCGACGGCGGAGGCCGACGCCGCGGCCCGGGCGCTCATCGCCGCCGTAGACGGGGAGGCCTGGGATCGCACGGGCGCGGTCACCTGGACCTTCGCCGGGCGCCACACCCACCTCTGGGACCGCCAGCGCGACCTGCACCAGCTCGTGAGCGACGGCGGCGACACCGTCGTGCGCTACAGCCTCACGACGATGACCGGCGTGGCGACGGTGAAGGGCGAGGCGGCCCCGCCGCAGAAGACCGAGAAGCTCATCCGCTCGGCCTACGCGGCCTGGATCAACGACTCGTTCTGGCTCAACCCCGTGGTGAAGGCCTTTGACGAGGGCACCGTGCGGATCCGGGTGCCCCTGGAGGAGGGCGGCCAAGGCGTGATGGTGCAGTACCGCCAGGGCGGGCTCACCCCCGGCGACAGCTACCTGTGGATCCCTGGCCCCGACGGTCGGCCCAAGGCCTGGCGGATGTGGGTGAGCATCATCCCCATCGGCGGCGTGGAGGCGAGCTGGGAGGGCTGGACGCAGCTCTCGACGGGGGCCTGGGTGTCGACGATCCACCAGCTCGGCCCGATGACGCTCGCGCTCACCGACGTCAAGGGCGCGGCGAGCGTCATGGAGCTGCTCGGTGAAGATCCCTTCGTGGGGCTTTGAGCCCCAGGCGAGGAAAGATCAGTCGCGCAGGTAGGGCAGGCCCGTGGGCTTCACCACAAAGACCGAGCAGCCGGCGCGCTTGACGAGCTGCTCCGCGGTGGAGCCGAGGATCATGCCCTTGAGGCCTTGGGGGCCGTGGGTGCCCATGACGACGAGATCAATGCCCTCGGCGTCGATGGTCTGGAGCGCCACGCCGACGGGGTCGCCGCCGCTGATGATGGTGCGCACCGCGCCGAGGGTGAGGGGGGCGCCGGCCTCGGCCGCGCGGGTCACCTCCAGGTCGACGGCGGCCTTGAGCATCGCCTCTTGGGAGAGGATGTTCGCCTCGGAGCTGTGGGACTCGGGCGAGTAGAGGATCTCCGACTCGATCTGCTTCTCTAAGCCGGAGTCGACGTGCAAGAAGATCAGCTCGGCGCCGTGGCGATCCGCGATCTGGACCGCCATGGAGATCGCCGCGCGGGCGACATCGGAGAAGTCTACGGGGACGAGGATTCGGCTGGCTTTGTACATCAGGGCCTCGGGGCAGCGATCGGGTTGTTTGGCTGGCACGCTATAACCCGTCGCGGGGCGACCCCGGCGTCATGGGCGAGACGCCACGCTGACGTAGATCAGCGGCGCGCGGCGGCGCGTCGGGTCCGCCGGGCCGTTCGCTCCAAGAGCTGCCGGATGTTCTGGGCCTCCCAGCTCATCGCCTCACGAAAGTGTGGGTGGCGGCGCTCCAGCCGCATGAACTCGTCGCCGTGGATCTCTCGGCGGCCCGTCGCGCCCTGAACGGGCGGCACGACGACGTGCAACAGCTCGTGGTAAAGCACAAACTCCACGAACCACTCGGGCACGTCTGGGGCGTCGAGGCAGGGGTGAATTCGGATGACGACGGGGTTCCCGCCGCACGAGCCCAGGCGCATCCCACGACGGGGCGGGATGGACGGCCACCGGCCCCAGCCGACGGGCACGAGGTGCTCCCCGTTGAAGTAGGTGTCGCACAGACGTTTGAGCATCACCCCGAGGTCGTAGGTGTCGCCTTTGGGGTTCAGCTCGCCCGCGGCGCGTCGGGGCGCGTCGGGCGGGGACTGATGGAGGCGCGCGGAGAGGCGGCTCCACGCGGCGTCATCTCGGCGCAGGATCACGGCGGCGACGTCACCCCACTCGACGAGCAACGAGTGGTGCACAGAGACGTCGAGGGTGCGGTCTTCGCGGGTGGTCCAGGTCAACACGCTCCGGCGGTTGTTGTTGACGATGAGCTTGCAGCCCGCGAGATCGTGCCACTCGGCGAGGATGCAGCCGACGAGGTTGTTGGCGTGCTCCAGGCGGCGTGGGTCTCGCGGGGCGCCTTCACGGACGTGGAGGCTCATCCCGACGGGCCGTCTCGGGCTCGGGCCCGGGGAGTTCAACGCCGCCGCCGGGTCACGAGGGCGACGCCGAGCGCGGCGAGGGCGAGGGCTGGGGCCGGGCCGCCGCTCGCGCAGCCGCCGCAGCCGCCGCCGCCTTTGTCCTCCGCGGCGACGCCGGTGTCGTCGGTGTCGGGCGCCGGGCCGTCGGATCCATCACAGTCGGCGTCGAGGCCGTCGCCGTCTACGTCCTCGGCGCCTGGGCCGACGGAGGGGTTGAGATCGTCACAGTCTTCGCCGCCCTCGCCGCCGGGGCTGCCGTCGCCGTCTTGGTCGTAGTCGTCGTCTCCGGCGCAGTTGGCGTCTACGCCGTCGTACCAGACCTCCGCCGCGCCGGGGTAAACCGCCATGTTGTCGTCGTCGCAGTCGTCGCCCGCCGCGCCGCCATCGTAGCCGTCGCCGTCGACGTCGGTGAGATCAACGCCGTCACAGTCTTGATCTCGGCCGTCGTAGGGGGTCTCGGCGGCGCCGGGGTGCGTCTCGGCGTCGTCTTCGTCGCAGTCCCACATCGCCGGAGAGTCGTCTAAGTCGTTGTCCTTCCAGGCGTCCGAGGAGGCGCCCGGCCCACCAAAGGCGCCGATGTCGGAGACGCTGGCTTCGGGGTCGAGGCGGCTCGGGT
>JBEAVX010000110.1:0-14041 GCA_041160755.1 Pseudomonadota bacterium | reverse complement strand
GAGGACGGGGGTGTGGTTCGCCGGGGACCACGCCCGGCGCAGGCGGATCCGCTCACGCTCGACGTCCTCCACCCGCACCCGACCCCCCGGCGCCAAGGTGGCCAAGCGGGTGACCGCGGCGCCGAGATCGCGGAAGTTCCCCGGCCAGAGGCCCTCGGGGCCCGTGGCGAAGTCCAAGAACCGCGCCCGGGCCTCGGCGGAGAAGGTGACCGCGACGCCGGAGCGGCGGCGGACGAGCTCAAGCTCATAGTCGAGGTTGGGCTCGATGTCCTCGGGGCGCTCCCGCAGGGCGGGCAAGGTGAAGGTCCAGAGGTCCATCCGGGCGAGGAGGTCGCCGCGAAACCGACCGGCCTGGGCCTCGACGTACAGATCGCGGTTGGTCCCGGCGATGAGCTGGAAGCGGCTCTGGACCTCTTGGTCGGCGCCGACGGGGGCGAAGCGGCCTTGCTCGATGGCCCGCAGGAGCGTGGCCTGCTCGTCGAGGCCCAGCTCACCGACCTCGTCCAGAAAGAGCACGCCGCCGTTCGCCGCGCGCAGCAGGCCCTCCCGGGCGGAGACGGCCCCGGTGTAGGCGCCCTTGACGTGGCCGAACAGGGCCGACATCGCCGCGTCGCCGCGTAGGGTGGCGCAGTTCACCTCGACGAAGCTGCCCTCGATCCGGCGGCGGGCGCGCTTGAGGGCGACGATCTGGGCGGCGAGCTGGCTCTTGCCCGAGCCTGTGGGGCCCAGCAGCAAGATCGGCGCGTCGGACGACACCGCCACGAGGCCGATCTCGTCCATCATGGCGTTGAACTGGGCGTTCTGGGTGGGGATGCCCGACTTGAGCAAGGCGGCGCCCTCAGCGCGCTCGGTGGCGAAGCGGGCGGCGAGGCGGTCGTAGCGGCCGAGGTCGAGGTCGATGACGCTCAGGCCGCCGGGGCTGTCTTTGGCGCGCGGCGGCGAGGTCTGCACGAGGCGCCCGGGGATGTGTCGAGACTCCACCAGCAAGAACAGGCAGATCTGCACGACGTGGGTGCCCGTCGTGATGTGGACGAGGATGTCTTCAGTCTCGGGGTTGAACGGCGTTGATCGCGCCATGTCGTGCAGCGCGCCGTACACCTCCTCAAAATCCCACGGGTCTTGGATGTGGATCTCTTGAGGGATCACCGTCGTCTCTGGCGAGACGAGCTGGATGTCGGCGACCACCTCGGCGCAGAGGCGACTGTGCTCCGGCGCGTGGAGCAGGTGCATCCGGCGAATGAGGAGGTCCTCCCGCTGGAACAGCGAGATGGTGGGCCTCCAGCGCGCCCAGCGCTCGTTGCGGGGCATCCGGTCGAGGTTGCTGCCCAGCATACCGATGATGACGACGTCTCGGGTCACAGAGGTCAGCGCTCCTCTGGGGCGAGTATCCCAGGGCGCGGCCCGCCGCCCCGTTGAAAAAACCGTCGGGCCAAATCGGAATACTTACCTAGTACTTACGCTAAGATACTGACTCCCCAATGAATGAGGTGTCGCCATGATGGCCGTCCACAAGATGTTCCCCCTCACGCTCCTGTCCCTGCTCGTCGTGATCCCCGCGTGTTTTGAGGAGGAGGACGACAAGGTCGACTCGGAGGGCAGCGAAGAGACGGGGGAGAGCGGCGGCGAGAGCGGCACGGACGACAGCTCAGGCGGCGGCGATGACTCCTCTGAGCCCGAGCCCGTCGAGGCCAAGATCTCCGGGCGGGTCGAGGTGGTGCTGTACACCGAGGGCGCCGACGGGGAGCGCGAGTACATCTCTTACACCGACGCCGACGCGCTCACCGACTATGACCTCAGCGTCTTCCCCTTCGGCAAGGTCTTCGTGGCGGCCTACTCCGCCGACGCGGCCGGGGTGAAGCAGTTCCACGGCGACGCGACGGTAGACGCGCCGAGCATCGGCGGCGACGACTACAGCATCGACGTGCGCAAGAAGGACGGCCCCGGCGACGTGCTCGTCTACGCCCATGTGGACTGGTACCAGGACCGCATCTTGGGCTCGTGGGAGCCCCAGGAGCACTACGGCGACGTCGTGACCATCACTGAAGGCGCGGAGATCACCTCCGTGGACATCACCATCCTCGCGCCGATCCCGTACTCCGGCGGCGGCTCTTGTGACACGGTGAACGTCACCGGCGACGTCATCATCACCGTCTCCTACGCGGGCGGCGACGTGGCCACGTTCTTCCAGACCACCGACGGCGAGGGCCCGTACTACGCCTCGTGGACGACGGTGAGCGCGGACGGCGGCGGCGCCTCGGGCGAGTTCACCAACACCGCCTGCGCCGGCCTCGGCGAGGTGAAGCTGCGCGGCGCCTGGGACACCAACGGCAACAACATCATCGACGCGACGGACCGCTGGGGCGGCTACATCACCGCGCCAGACACCGACGGCGGCCCGATCACCGTCGGCTCGTCGAGCCTCAGCGGCTACGACGTGCAGATCCCCCTCGGCGGCAGCGACGGCTTCTCGTTGGTGCCCTTCACGCGCATCAGCGGTGACGTGTCCTTGGCCTCGGGCACGACCTTCGGCGACACCACGTCGGGGCTGCCCGCCGGCACGAAGGTGTACACCGTCGCGCTCAAGTACCGCCCGTCGAGCGAGATCTACGTCTCAAGCTTCAAGACCTACGCCTACGACTACGAGAGCTGGGACCTCGCCGACATCGCGACGGACACCTCGAAGGCCTACACCCTGAACGTGCCCGCCGAGACCATCGTGTACCTGTGGTCCTTCGCCGACACCGACGGCGACGGCGTGCTCAACGAGCCCGGCGAGCCCGTGGCCGCGGGCGGCGGCGAGTCCAGCGGGCGCCTGCCGACGGGCGGCAGCGGGGCGAGCGGCATCTCCTTGTCCCTCAACGCGCCGCCGACCCCCTCGGACACCGGCGCGGAGTGAGCTGAAGGGCGGCGCAGGGCGAGGATCTTCGCTCGCCCTGTCGCCGATCCGCAGAGCTGGGTGTATCCTGAGCCTTCGCCTCGGAGCCCCTATGCGCCCAGCCCTGCTCGTCACCTTCGCCGCGCTGTGTGTGAGCGTCGCCGCCCCCGTCACCTTGGCGGCGGAGCCCACGGCCGCCCTCACCACGCTCACGCCCAAGGCGATTCAGACGGCGCTCAACAACGACTCGGGCTGGGTGAACCACGCCACCAAAGACGGCGTGACGGTCACCCGCAAGGACGTCCCGGGCCTGCCGGTCCCGGCGTTTAAGGGCGTGAAGGACTGCGCGCTCGACGCGGACACGCTGTTTGGCCTCATCGCCGACATCGGCAACCAGGCTGGGCTCACGGACCTGCTCGCCGAGGCCAAGGTCTTGTGGTCGGACACGACGGGGCGGGTGCATTTTTATCAGGTGCTCGCCTCGCCGGTGCCGTTCGTGTCGGATCGGTACTGGTTCCTCAAGGCCCAGAACACCTGGGACGTCGGCGGCGTAGACGGGCACCACAAGCAGACCTGGGACATGCTCGACCCGAACCTCTACCCCGAGGCCTACGCCTCGGTGCAGCGGCGGTACAGCGACGCGGTGATCACCCCGCTGAACCATGGCTCGTGGGAGGTGCTGCCGCTCGGCCCGGGCAAGGTGCGCGTCATCTACCGCATCGTGAGCCACCCCGGCGGCAGCCTCTCCGACAGCATGGCCGAGGCCGTCACCGGGCAGACCTTGCCCGACAACATCCTCAACTTTGAGCGGGTGACCCGCGCCAAGATGGGGGGCTGAGCATGTCGCCGCGTCTGAGCCGCCGCGCCTTCTTCTCGGGCGTCGCCGCCTTGGCGGCGGCCAGCGCCTGGCCGGGTGCGGCGATGGCCGCGTCCCTGAGCCCGAGCGCGATCCACGCCCTGCTCGACGCGGACGGCGGCTGGACGCTCTTGGACGCCGACGCGGACGGCGTCGCGCTGTACCAGAAGTCTGTGACCGGCTACGGCGTGCTCGCCTACAAGGGGGTGCGCCCCGTCGCCGTGCGGCCCCAGACCTTGTTCGACACGATCTGCGACGTGCCCGCCCACAAGGCGATCTCCGGCGGGGTGCTGGCCGAGAGCGTCGTGCTGCACAAGTCCGAGAGCGCCCTGCACTATTACCAGGTGATGGAGAGCCCCGCCTGGATGCCGATCTCGGATCGGTACTGGTTCTTGCAGTCGTCGATCCGCCGGGACATCGGCGGGCGGGCCGGGCACCACAAACGCGCCTGGAACCCCCTGGACGCCACGAAGTACGCCGAGGCCCACGGTGCGGTGGTGAGCCGCTTCCCCGACGCCGTGCAGGTCACGCTGAACAGCGGCTCGTGGGAGGTTCAACCGGGCAAGACGGCCGAGGACTCCCTGCTCATCTACCGGATCTTCTCGCACCCCGGCGGAAACATCTCCGACAGCGTCGCCTCCCAGGTCTCCCAGCGGTCGCTGCCCGAGAACATGCTCAAGTTTGAGGCGGCGGCGAAGCAGCGGGCCTGAGGGGCGCAGGCCGCGTTGAGCGCGACATCTCGCCGCGTCGCCCGCCCGAGGAGGGGCGTTAAGCTCCGTGGAGCACCCTCTGAGGACCACGCTGACGTGACGCCGCGCCTCCTCCTGCCCAGCGCGCTCTGGACCCTCGCCGCCTGCGCCCCGTCTGCGCCCGTGACGATCGTGTCGGCCTGGAGCGACTCCGGCGCGGTCCAGCTCCGCCTGTCTGGGGACACGGTGACCTTGGGCCAAGACAGCCTGGGGCTCACGGCGGCGGACGCCGACGGCGCCCCGGTGGCGGGCCTGGCCTTTGAGGTGGAGGCGACGATGCCCGACATGGGCCACGGCGAAGGCGCCGTGGAGATCGTCGAGGAGGGCGAGGGGGACTACTCGCTCACGACGGACCTGGACATGACGGGGCTGTGGATCCTCGACGGGGTGATCCTCGGCGCGCCGGACGACCCCTTCATGCTCGCCGTGGAGGCGTGGTGATGCTCGCGGCGCTCGCCCTGGGCGGCGCGGCCTTCGCGGGCTCGTGCTGTGTGGCCGGGGCGAACGGCGACCCGCTGTGGCTCATCGGCGAGGAGGTCGCCGCCGTCGGCGTCGCCCTGAGCGGCGCGAGCTTCTACGGCGCGCGCTCCTTGGGCGGTGAGGTGCGCCTCGACGGCCTGAGCGGCCTGGACCTGCGCCTCGGCCTGCGCGGCGCCCGCCGTCTCGGAGATCATGTGCAGCTCGGCGGAGAGCTGCCCGGCCTGCTGCGCCTCTCGGGTGAGCCCGCCGTGGTCGGCCCCGGCGACGCCCGGGCCTGGGCCATTGTCGAGCCCTGGAGCCCCGACGATCGTGTCGCCCCGGCCCTGCGCCTCGGCCTCGACGCCCCCCTGAGCGCCGCCGCGGGCGAGGCGGCGACGGGCCTCGGCTACGGCCTCCTGCGCGCCGGGCTGAGCGTCGGCTACGCCGGAGACACCCTCGGGCTGCGCGCGGCGGCGACGGGGCTCATCCCTTACGCCGCCGAGGCCCAGAACGCGCCGGGCCTCGGCGTCGAGCTGAGCCTCGGCGGCGTGGTTCGCCTGGGGCCAACCCTCGTCACCACGGCGTCCTTGGGCGGGCTCGTCGCCCGGCCCGGCGCCGTCGATGGCGTGGTGGTCGGCGCTGGTCGCGCGGACTGGAGCGCCGCCGTGGGCCTCGGCTGGTCCATCGATCCGCTCACCCGCCTGGACCTCGGCCTGAGCGCCAGCGTGCCGCTGCAGGGCGTCGGGCACAACGCCCCGCTCACGGCGGCGGGCGGCGCCTCCTTCACGCGGCGCTGGATCCGCTGACCTCCTCTCACACGATCAGGCGCTGACGCGCCGCCTTGGAACCAAGATGAGACTCGTTCACCTCGCCCCGCTCGCCGCCCTCACGCTCGCCGCCTGCGGCGACAAAGACCATGAGCATGATGACTCCGGCCATGACGACAGCGCCTCGGCCGAGACGGAGGCGGTCACCGTGCGGTTTGAGGCGACCGTCGGGGACGAGCCCTTCTCTTGCAGCGCCCAGCACGGCGGCCTCGGCGTGACCGGCGCGACCTTGGAGGCCTTCGACAATCGGCTCTACGTCCATGATGTCACCCTCCTCGACGCGCAAGGGGGCGAGCACCCGGTCACCTTGGACCAAGACGGGATGTGGCAGGTGCAGAGCGTGGCGCTCCTCGACTTTGAGGACAAGTCTGGGGCCTGCGCCAACGGCACGGCGGAGATGAACGGCGTGATGAGCGGCGTGGTGAGCGCGCATGACACCGTCGCCGTGCGTTTCACCCTCGGCCTGCCCTTTGAGCTGAACCACCAGGACGCGGCCACGGCGCCGAGCCCCCTGAACCTCTCCAGCCTCTTCTGGACCTGGGAGTCGGGCTACAAGTTCTGGCGCTTCGACGGGCGCACCACGGCGGCCCCTGACGGCTTCTTCTTCCACCTCGGCTCGACGGGCTGCGAGACGGACGCCGAGGGCGCGGTGACGGGCTGCGCGGCGCCGAACCTCGTGACGATCACCCTCGACGGCTTCGATCCGGCGGAGAACGTCGTGCGGATCGACCTCGCCGCGCTCACCGCCGGGGTGAACCTCGACGACCCGATGGCCACCTGCATGTCAGGGCCGGGCATGGGCGACTGCGCGCCGTGGTTTGCCGCCTTGGGCTTGCCTTGGGGGGATGACCCCGGCGACCCCGCCGCGCAGACGGTATTCTCTGTGCGATGAGCGAGCCGATGCCAACCCGCGCCTTTCTCCTCCTCACGCTCACCACGGCCGTCGGCCTGGGCTGCAAAGGCGACGCGCCGGTGGATGACACGGCGCCCTCCGGCTGGCGGTGGGAGCTGCCCGACGGGTTCCCCGAGCCTTGGGTGCCCGACGACAACCCCATGACGGCGGAGAAGGTGGCGCTCGGCCGGGCGCTGTTCTACGACCGGCGCCTGTCCTTGAACGAGACGCAGTCCTGCGGCGACTGCCACCAGCAGGCCCTCGCCTTCACCGACGGCCGGGCCACGGCCCTCGGCTCGACGGGGGAGCCCCACCATCGGGCGTCGATGTCCCTCGTGAACGTGGCCTACGCCGCGGGGCTCACCTGGGCCTCGACGACGCTGAGGCTCCTGGAGGATCAAGCCCTGGTGCCGATCTTCGGCGAAGATCCGGTGGAGCTGGGCTTCGCGGGCCAAGAGGCCGAGCTGCTTCGTCGGCAGGCTGAGGACGCCGAGCGCGCGGCGATGTTTGAGGCGGCGTTCCCCGGCGAAGGCGTGACGCTCTCCGGGGTCACCCGGGCCCTCGCGGCCTTCCAGCGGTCGATCATCGCCGCGGACAGCCCTTACGACCGCTTCATCAACAAGACGGACCTCACCGCGCTCTCCGCCGACGCCCGCGCGGGAATGTCCTTGTTCTTCTCCGAGCGGATGGAGTGTTTCCATTGCCACGGCGGCTACCTCATGAGCGACGCCGCCAAGAGCGCCGAGTCGGCCTTCGACGAGCTGACCTTCCACAACAACGGCCTCTACAACCTTGACGGCTACGGCGCCTACCCCGAGAGTGACCAGGGCCTCATCGAGCAGACCGGCGAAACCGCCGACATGGGGCGCTTCAGGGCGCCGACCTTACGCAACATCGCGGTCACGGGCCCGTACATGCACGACGGCCACCTCGCCACCTTAGACGAGGTGCTCGACCACTACGCCCGCGGCGGCGAGGGCGGGCCGTACCAGAGCCTCTTCGTGAAGGGCTTCATCATGAGCGACGACGAGCGGCGGCAGCTCTTGGCCTTCTTGGAGAGCCTCACCGACGAGGGCCTGCTCACGGACCCTCGGTTTGGTCCGCCAGACTAGGGGCGACCTCGGGAGGCCGCCGCACGAGCCGCGCCCCGGTCTCGCCGATGGGCGTCACGGTCCACGGCGGCGCCCCGGCCCGGGCCACGTCCAGGTCTGCGGCGTCTAAGGCCAGCGCGGCCTGGTTCGCCACCTGGGGCCGCCCGTCCACGGAGAACAGCACCACGGGGCCCGGCAGCTCGTCGAGCACCACCCGCAGCGCGGCGCGGGCGTCGGGGTCATTCACCGGGGCGGGGCGCGCATCGAGGGGCCTGCGGCGGTCGTCGAGCAGGCGGTTCACGAGCTCGCTCACCCGGCGCACCTCTTCAGGGCCCTCAAACACCTCGACCCGGCGCACGGCGCAGCCCTCTTGAACGCCCTCCAGCGCGGCGGCGAGCTCCTGGAGCGGGTCGTCGATGCGGGCGCGCAGACGGCGGGTGAGCACGAGGCTCAGGGCGAAGCTCGTGAGGCCCAAGAGCACGGCGCTCCAGGCCCCGGCGAAGGCGCGCCATCGGGCGGCGACGCTCGCCTTGGCCATGCCGTCGCGGTTGACCTCGGCCAAGGCCCGGGCGGCCTTCACCGCGTCGTGTCGGGCCTGGGCGTCGCCGTTCAGCGCGGCGGGGCCACGCGCCTCCAGCACGTCGAGGAGCGCGGGCTCCCCCTCTTCAGTGATGTTGGACCGCGCCCGGGCCAGGCCGTCGATGTAGCGCTGGGTGCTCTCGGCGCTGGGGTCGGCGATGGCGGCGAGCATGTCTTCGGCCGCCTCGATCGAGACGACGTTCTCTTGCATCACGACGTCCACCGCCGGGCCCATTCGCCCCAAGAGGCTCACGGCGGCGAGGGTGGTGAGCGCCTGAACGGCCAAGAGCGCGCCGATCCCCAGGCGAAGCTCGCTGCGTAGGCGCATCGTTCAGCTCCGATCGGCGAGGGAGAGCGCCGCGCCGGTCTGGGAGACGAGGAGCAGCACGTCATCCTCCCGCAAGGGGCGGCGCGGGTCGGGCAGGAGCAGGTGGGTGGCGCCCTCGCGGTCCTTCATGCGGATCGCGACGACGGTGACGCCGTGGCGTTTGGGCAAGGTCAGCTCGATGAGGCTGCGGCCCACGAAGCTCGGCGGCACGATGAGCTCGGTCAAGCTGAGCCCGTCGCCCAAGGGGATGATGTCGGCGACGCCTTGGTGAGCGAGGCGCGTGGCGAGTCGCTCCCCGTAGGCCCGCTCGGGGTTCACGACCTCATGGGCGCCGACGAGGCGCAAGACCCGCTCGTGCAGGTCGTCCGTGGCCCGGGAGATGATCTTCGGCGCGCCCATCTGCCGCAGGAGCGCCGTGACGAGGATCGAGCCCTCTCGGGCGTTCTCGCCCAGAGACACCGCGCAGAGGTCTCGCCGCGCCGGGCCGAGCCCCGCCAAGGCCGCCTCGTCCGTGGCGTTGAGGCACACCACGTCCGTCAGATACGGCGCGGCGGCCTGCACCCGCTCCATGCGGGTGTCTACGCCGACGACCTCGACGTGCTGGGTGACCAAGGACCGCGCCAGCGCGCTGCCGAACTGCCCAAGACCGATCACCAGGGCTTGTTTCTGGGCCATCTGCGCCCTCCTTCTGAACCTGATTTACCCGACCGGGACGTTCTCTTCGGGCAGCCCCGGACCCGCCGTCGCGCGGGCCTCGTTGAGCAGCAAGAAGAGGGTGAGCGGGCCCACCCGGCCCATGAACATGCACACGATGATGAGCACCTTGCCCACCTCGTCCAGAAGCGGCGTGCCCCCGACGGTGAGCCCGACGGTGCCCAAGGCGGAGACCACCTCAAACAAGGCCGTCAGGGGCGGCATCGCCTGGGTGAGCAGCACCCCCAGCGCCGCGACGAAGGCCACGAGGCCGCCGACGGTGGTGATCGCGATGGCCCGGTAGACCGTGCCCGTCGGGATGTGCCGCCCGAAGGCCTGGGCGTGCTCTTGGCCACGCACCGCGGCGATCACCGCGAGGAAGAGGATCGCCGCCGTCGTCGTCTTGATGCCGCCCGCCGTAGACCCCGGCCCGCCGCCGATGAACATCATCAGGATCATCATCAACACCGTCGCCGGGTTGAGCGCGGTGAGGTCGATGGAGTTGAACCCGGCCGTGCGCAGCGTCACCGACTGAAACCAGGCGTTGTGCACCCGATCCGCCGTCGAGAGCCCGGCCAAGGCGTTGCCCCACTCGGCCCCGGCGATGAACAGCGTAGGCAGCACGAGCAAGACCGCCGTCGTCACCCACGAGAGCCGCGCGTGCAGGCTCATGTAGCCGCCGCGCACGAGCCTCGGCGCCGCGAGGATCACCGCCGGGCCCATGCCGCCGAAGATGATCAAGAACCCGACGATGTGCAGCACGCCGGGGTTCGTCTGGTAACCCACGAGGTTGTCGCTCTGGAGCGCGAACCCGGCGTTGCAGAACGCGGAGATCGAGGTGAACACCCCTCGCCACAAGGCGTCGCCGGGGGTGTCGCCGGCCTGGAGGAACAGGCCCGTGAGCGCCGCGGCGCCGAGGCCCTCGATGACGAAGGTGACGCCCAGCACCCGCTTGAGCTCGGCCTGGAGGTGCCCCGGGCCTTCAGCGCCCAGAAGCCCGGTCATCGTGCGCTCGTGCCGCACGCTCAGGCGCTGGCCCAAGAGCGTGAGCGCCGCCGCCGAGAAGGTCATGATCCCCAAGCCGCCGACCTGGATGAGCAGCAGGAGGATCACCCGCCCGAGCCCGGAGAACGCCGTGGTGATGTCGATGACGCCGAGGCCGGTGACGCAGGTGGCGCTCACGGCCATGAACAGCGCGTCGATGAACGGCACCGCGTCGCCGGACGCCGCCGGGCCCGAGCTGAGCAGCACGCCCCCGGTGAGGCAGATCGCCGCGAAGGTGGCGACGAGCACCCGGGCCGGGTCGCCTAAGATCACCTCCCAGATGCCCGGCATCGCCGGGGCGGCGCCTTCAGCGCGGCGCGTGGCCAAGAGCGCGCCCAAGGGCGCCAAGGCCCCCACGGCGACGGCCCCGGCGGGGCTACGACCGGCGAGCGCGGCGGCGATCAGCACGCTCAAGGCCCCGAGCACGGCGGGGGCGCGGCGGGTGAGGTCGGGGTTCTGGGCCGAGAAGCTGTACCGAAGGGCGAGGCCCACGGCGAGGGACGGCGCGAGCAGGGCCACCGCCGCCGAGCCCAGGCTGCGCTGCACCCCCAGGCCCAGCACCACACACGCCAAGGCCGCGACGGCGGCGCCTCGGGCCTCGTCCCGGGGGGCGTCCGCCCAGACGGTCTGCGGCGCGCGGGGGTAGATCCGGGTGAGCGCGGCCCCGGCGGCGAGGAGCGTCACGAAGGCCGCGCCGGGCGCCATCAACAGCCCCGCCGTGGTCACCCCGGCGACGAGCACCACGCCCATCCCGGCGAGGTTTCGGCCTTGCCGAGGCGAGCGGGTGAGGCGGATCGCCCCCAAGAGCACGAGGAGCGTGCCCAACCCCAAAGCCGCCACGGTGGCGACGGTGCGATCGGTCAGGGTCGGGAAGGGCTCCAAGAACAGCGCGAGGGGGCAGGCCGCGGCGATGGACCACAACGCGCCGCGCAGCCCGCCGAGCTCATCGTGGCGTCGGGCGGCGTATCGGGGCGTGTCGGGGCGTGGGGTCGGGCTCAGCTCCATCGCCCGCCACTCTAACCCAGCCGCCGTTTGGATCCGCTCACGACGACAGAGCTGACAAAAGGAACACCGGCGTCACCGCCGGGTTATAAGCCGCCGCGATTCCTCTGACCCCAAAGACAGATCCCTGGAGAGAACCATGAACTTCCGCCCCCTGATGTTGCTCGCCGCCCTCACCGCCGTCGCGTTGCCCGCCGTGGACGCCTTCGCGGGCAAAGAGAAGGACAAGTCCGGCGAGGCCGCCGAGAGCAAGTACCCCGAGATCAAGACCACGGCGGTGGAGGACTTCAACCCCGCGTTCCTCAAGGCCAAGACGATCCACGACACGCTCCAGGCCACGGAGAACAACCTCACGAAGGTGAACACCTCCCTCGCCGCCGCCCTCAAGCTCGACCAGACGACGTCTCTGGACAAGGCGCTCGCCGAGCTCAAGACCAAGGCCGGCAAGAAGCTCACCGTGTCGTTGGAGCGCGGCCGCGTGCCCAAGGTCAGCCCCGAGGACGCCGTCGTCCCCGAGGTTCAGACGGCCATCGACACCCTGAACACCTCGCTGGATGACCTCGACAAGACCCTGCAGGACGTCGAGAAGCTCGTCCCCGAGGTCAAGGGCCTCGTCGCCGAGGTCGCGGCCTTCCCCGGGATGATCAACCCCGACATCTTCAAGCGCAACGGCGTGGCCGCCGCCGACATCCCCAAGGTCACCAAGCAGATCAACAGCAACATCAAGGCGATCAACGCCACCCCCGAGCGCCTCGCCGCCGTGACCGACCTCTCCTTGGCCACCTTCGGCCAGGTCAAGGCCGCCTTCCAGTAGCCCTTGGCGCCTCCGATGCTCTCGTCGCTGCTTGACGCCTTGCCCCGTCCGCCCGCTGAGGCGCCGCATCTTTTGGTGCGCGCCGGGCGGCCTGGGCTCTTGTTGAGCGTGGCGACGGAGCTTCTGGAGCGCTGTTTTGAGGAGGGCGCCCACGCGGAGACGCTGCTTCGGCGGCGTTTTCGTGAGGATCACCGCCTGGGCAGCAAGGACCGGGCGATCCTCAAGGACGGCGTCTACGCCACCTTACGCCGCCATCAGAGCGCGGCGCTCTTGCTGCGCCTCGGCGGCTGGGACGGCGACCGGCCCCCCTTGGCGCTGTGGCTCGCCCAGCTCGTGCGAGAGGGCGGCCTGCCGCCGGAGATCGCCGCCGAGACCTTCGGCGCGCCGATCTTTGAGCCCCTGCGCGACGACCGGGCGAGCCTGCGCGCCTGGGCGGAGTCCACCCAGCCCGACGACGTAGCGCTCCTGGGCGTCATGGGCTCTTTGCCCCGCTGGCTCGCCGCCGCGTGGCTCGACGAGCTCGGCCCCGCCGAGGCCGCCCGCCTCGTCTCGGCCTTGGCCGAGCGCGCCCCCATCGGCCTACGCGCCAACCGCCTCAAGACCGACCGCGACCGCGCCCGGGCGGCCTTGGCCGCTGAAGGCATCCCGTCCGAGCCCGGCGCCTTGGCCCCGGACGCGCTCTTGGTGCGGGAGTCGGCGAACGTGGCCGGGGGCCGCGCCTTCCGCGAGGGCCTGGTCGAGATTCAGGACGAGGGCAGCCAGCTCATCGCCGCGATGGTGTCGCCGCCGCCCAAGGGCCTCATCGTCGATTTTTGCGCCGGGGCCGGCGGAAAATCCTTGGCCATCGCCCCCGACCTGCGCGACCGCCAACGTCTGTGGGCCTTCGACGTGCGCGCCGACGCCATCAAACGCGCCCGCCAGCGCGCCGCCCGGGCCGGGACCAAGTTTGTGCGGTTTGACGTGATCACCCCCGACGGCCCGCTGCCCGTGGCCCCGGCGAGCGCCGCGCGTGTGCTCGTCGACGCGCCCTGCTCGGGCACGGGCACCCTGCGGCGGCACCCGAGCCTACGCCAGCTCCTCGCCCACGAGGACCGCGCCGCCCGAAGGGAGGAGCAGCTCACCATCCTCACCCGCGCCGCGACCTTGGCCGCCCCCGGCGCCCGGGTGGTGTACGCGACCTGCTCCCTACTCCGCACAGAGAACCAGGGCGTCGTCGAGGCGTTCTTGGCGGGGCATCCGGGCTGGCGGCTGCTGCCCTTGGGCGAGCTGTGGGGCGAGGCGCGGGCGGCGGCGCTGGGGGATGGGCAGCATCTGGTGCTCACGCCACATCGGCACGGGACAGACGGGTTTTTTGCGGCGGTGTTGGTGGCGCCGGGGTGATGTGTGGGGAGTTTGAGCGCTGGGAGGTGTCTCTCCGGGCCTTGGGTCAACAGGTCCGAGGGTTGAGAGTGCTCTTCCTGTGCCTCGGGTGGACGAGTTTGAGCGTTGGCGCGCTCGGCGTTTAAGGCGACGAGGCGCTCCAGAAGCTCATCCTCGGAGAGTCTCACCGGCCAGCCATAGGCCTCGGCCACCGCCGCGTCGAGGTCGTCGTGTAGGCCCGCGAGCACCGGACCCCGTTAGGGTGATTCTCTTGTTATCCGGCGAGCTACGGCCGTCACGGCCTCTCGACCTCCTCCTAAGCCCCCGAGTATGGCGCTGCGGGCTCAAACAACGCGGAGGGCGGGCGGCGGATGTGCCACAGACGGCGCTGGTGCGGCGCGGGTCAGGGGCGGGCCATGCGCTCCAGCAGGTCCAGAACCTCGCCAGGCAGGGCGTCCTGCGCCAACCCGATC
>JBEAVX010000087.1:0-3696 GCA_041160755.1 Pseudomonadota bacterium | reverse complement strand
GAGCTGACGGTGATCGCGGAGACGGCCTGGGACGTGCTCACCGTCGATATGGCGCTCGTGCCTCGGCGCCGGGTGGAGGTCGTGCTCGTCGACTCCACCGACGTCGCGAACGGCTTCGCCTACACCCTGCCCGTCAACACCATCGTGCTCTACGTCACGGCGCCCCAAGAGGGCTCGGGCCTCGCCTTGTACGAGGACTGGCTTGAGGCCGTGTTCACCCATGAGCTGGCCCACATCCTGCACCTCGACAACCTCTCGGGGCTGCCCGGCGCCCTGGGCATGGTCATGGGGCGCATCATCAGCATGAACCGGCTCTCGCCGCTGTGGATGATCGAGGGCCAAGCGACGTTCATGGAGACCCGGCACACCACAGGCGGTCGTGGCCGAAACCCCCACAGCGACATGATCCTGCGCATGGCGACCTTAGAGGCCAGCCTGCCGCCCTTGGGCGCCATGGACGGCTTCATGAGCGGGCCGCCGGGCGGGAACACCCGCTACCTCTTCGGCCAGAGCCTGCTCGACTCCATGGTGCGGCACTCCAGCGACGACGCCTTGACCCGCTGGAACACGACGTATGGGGCCTGGATCCTGCCGTACATGCTCCCCGGACGACAGGTCTTCGGGCAGAGCTTTCACGCGGCCTACGCCACCTGGGAGGCCGAGCTGGAGGCGCGCTACGCCGCCCAGCGCGACGCGGTCATGGCTGAGGGCCTCACTCTGCCGACCATCCTCACGCAGATCGACGGGAGCTGTTACGGCCCGAGCTTCTCGCCCACGGGCGACCACCTCGTCTTCTCGTGCAACGACCGAGACTTAGGCTCCGCGATCTGGCTGGCGAACGGCGAGGGCGGCGAGGCCGAGGTGCTGCTTCAAGACCGGGCGGCGAAGGCCTTCACCTGGCGCCCTGACGGCCGCGCCTTCGCCTGGTCGAGCACCCATGTCGTCAACGACTTCAACCTCTATGAAGACATCTACCTGCACAAGCTCGGCGAGGACGGCGCCACGCGGCTCACGAGCGGCGCCCGGGCCCGCGACCCCGCGTTCTCCCCCGACGGCGAGCGCCTGCTCGTCATCACGAACGACGCCCAGAACAACGATCTCGCGCTGCTGCGCGTAGACCAGTCCCTCACCCCGCTCACCGCGCACAGCGACCACACCCAGCTCTCGACGCCGGCCTTCTCGCCGGATGGGCGCTACGTCGCGTTGTCGATCTGGAAGGACGGCGCCCGGGACCTCTGGCTCTACCGCGCCGACGGCCAGCCCCACCGGCGAATCACCTTCGACGGCCACACCGACCGCGACCCGGTCTTCTCCCCCGATGGCCGCTATCTGCTGTTCTCGTCCGACCGCGACGGCATCCCCAACCTCTACGCCGTCGATCTCGCGAACGAGACCCTGTTTCAGGTCACCAACGTGCTCGGCGGGGCGTTTCAGCCCACGGTGCACCCCAACGGCGCGGTGATCGCCTACCAGCACTACCAGCACATCGGCTACCAGATCGCGCTGTTGCCCTTTGATCCTGCCGCTTGGCGTGAGGTGGGCCCCCTGCCCAAGCCCGTCGAGCACCGTGGCGCGCTCAAGCTGGCCCTGCCCGGCGGACCGCCGGTGCCCGATCCCCCCATCGGCGGCGCGGAGCCCCTCACCCAGGCGACCAAGGGTGGCGGCGGCGGCGACGCCTCCCAGGCGAGCGGCGCCCTGCATGACCAGCCCGCGAGCGGCGCCGGGGTCGATGACGTCACCGCGACGGACCTCAACCGCGTCGCGGACGAGTCTTACGCCTTCTCCGTGCCCGTGCGCCCCTACCGCGCGATCTCCACGGCCCTGCCGCCGCGCTACGTCTTGCCGACGGTGTACAGCACCGGCTTTGGGCTCCTCGGCGCGCTCTCGACCTCGGGGACAGACTCGCTGCGCCGCTGGATCTGGGGCGCGAACCTCACCTACCGCACCGACAACGGCTTCATCGGCGGCGGCGCCTCGATCACCACGAACCGCTGGCGCCCCATCGGCACCTTGGCAGTTTCTGCCACGACCGTCCCGTTCAACGACATCTACGTTCAAGAGCCGCTCAACCCCGGCGCCAACGTGCCGATGAGCGCCTCCACGAACACGCGGTATTGGGAGGTGCGCAACCGCCTCGGCGCGTCGGTGACCTACCAGTGGCGTGAGCGCAGCGTCGTCACCGCGCGCTACAGCGCCTTGACCCGAGCCCCCCTGGACCCCCTGCCCAAAGACGTAGACGCCAGCCGCTTGCCACCCCGGGGCCTCTTGAGCGGCGTCGGCGTCGGCCTCCGCTACAGCCGCAGCCGGGCCTATGCCCGCAGCGTCAGCCCCGAGGGCGCCCGCTACGCCGCCCTGAACATCGACACCAACAACCAGGTCCTCGGCAGCTACCTGCTGGATGAGAACGACGCCCGGGTGCCGTTCAACCAGCTCCAGATCACCGGGCAGCTCCGCGAGTACGTCGAGCTCCCTGGGGCGAGCCACCATGTGCTCGCGCTGTGGGCCAGCGGCGGCGCGTCCCTCGGCGACGACCTGCAGTACGGCTCGTTCCGCCTCGGCGGCAGCTACGGCGAGTCCCCGTTTTACCAGCTCCCCGAGGACTGGCGCCCGCTGCGCGGCTTCCCCCCGGCGGTGGACGGCGGCGACTCGTACTACCTGCTCAGCGCCGAGCTGCGCGCGCCGATCTGGGTCATCGACTGGGGCCCGAGCTTCATGCCGACGCCGCTGTTCTTGAAGAACCTGCACGGCGCGGCCTTCGTGGACGTCGGCGACGCCTTCTTCACCCTCGACGGCGCGGCGGTCCCCCGGGTCGGCGCTGGGGCCGAGCTGCGGGTAGACGCCGTGGTCGGCTGGGCGGCGCTCCTCAGCGTGCGCCTGGGCTGGGGCGTCGCCGTCGTCGGGAGCGGCGGCTACGGCCCCCTCGATCCCGGCGCGTTCTACGCCCGCATCGGCTCAAGCTTCTGAGCGCGGCGCCTCGGCGGCCTTCGCGGCGCTGATCGACCCCTCGGGCCACAGGCTCATCATCGGGCTCAAGAAGCGCAAGGGGCCCAGGTACCGCCAGATCAGCGCGAGCATCACGAGGTACACCGCCAAGAGCCCCAAGGCGAGGTAGGTGGTGCCCGGGAAGTCTGCCGGGAAGGCCGTCGTCGGCATCGGCATGATCACGAGCAGCAAGGGCGCGCCGAGCACGACCGCCCCCGTCGCGCCGCGCACGGTGTTGTTCGCCGTCGAGCCGCGCAGCTCCGGGTCGATGATGCGCAGAAGCGCCATGCCCGTCGTCAGGGTGCCGGTGATCGTGCCAAACAGCACGAGCGCGTGCTCGAAGGGCTCCTCGGGGAAGGCGCGCTTCGCCACCCACACACAGAACCACAACGAGACCAGGCCGCCGATGGTGGTGATGATCAGCACCCGGCCCCAGTAGGCCTGGAGCACGGCGAGCTGCACCGCCGCCAACGCCGCCGCCGTGGTGAGGTCCACGGTGACGCCGCACAGCCGCGAGAGCAGGCCGTCGTGGAGTTTCACCGACGGCAACACGCCGAGCAGCAGGCGCCGGGTGCCCATCGAGACCCCGGCGGCGATCAAGAAGTGGAAGCCCCACAACATCGCCGCTATCTGCGGCTTCGCGGCCAAGGCCCCGGTGACGCCCTTGAGCACGCCGAACGTGACGAGGTACATCACGGCGACGAGGCCGAGGTG
>JBEAVX010000029.1:0-6218 GCA_041160755.1 Pseudomonadota bacterium | reverse complement strand
AGGTGGTAGTGCGCGGTGATGACGCCGAGGCGGCCCAGCTTGTGCTCCGCGCAGAGCGCCTGGGCCATCATCGCCTCCTCGCGGGTGCTGCGGCTCTGCTCCCGCTGGATGATCTGGTCCGGACGAACGCCTCGGGCCAAGAGCGCCTCGACGACGAGGGCCGAGCCCGACTGGGCCTGACCGCGCAGCCTCGCCTCGACGGTGAGCACCCGCCGGGCGCCGTCGCGCAGGGCCACCACGGCGGCGACAGACCGGGCGAGCAGCTCGCGGCGGGCGCGCTCGGGGTCGCGGCGCAGCTCTTTGCCCAAGACCATCACCGCGTCGAGCCGCATCGTCGGACTCCTGGGGGGCGCTCAGTCCTGCTCGACGTGGATGATCTTGGCCTCGGCGCGGCCCTCGCGGAAGCGCAGCTCGACGGTGGCGCCGACCTTGAGGTCTTTGGCCTTCACGACGGCGCGGCCGCCGATCTTGGCGATGGCGTAGCCGCGCTCCAAGACCCGCAGGGGCGACATGGCGTTGAGGCTCGCCGCCCTCTGGGCGAGGGCCTCACGGCCACGGGCGAGGCGTTGGACGATGATCCGCCGCTGGAGGTCGTCCAAACGCTGCACCCGGACCTGGGCGCGCTCGATCCGGGGGGTGAGGTCGGGCAGCCGGGCGCGGCTGAGGCGCTGGGCGCGGGTGGTGAGCGTCAACGACACGGCGCGGCTGAGCCGGGCGCGGAGCTGGTCGGCCTGGCGCCGGGCGTCGCGCACACGCTCTTGGGGGTGGCGTAAGCGGCGCGTCGTCTGCTCGACCCGCTGGCGGCCTCGGCTGGCGGCCCGGGACATCGCCCCGGCGAGGCGCTCCTCCAAGGTGTCGACGTGCATCGACAGGCCGGCCTGCTCGGGCACGGCGGACTCGGCGGCGGCGGAGGGGGTGGGGGCGCGCAGGTCGGCGGCGAGGTCACAGAGGGTGATGTCGATCTCGTGGCCGACGGCGGAGATCACCGGGATCTCCGAGGCCGCGACGGCCCGCACGACGACCTCCTCGTTAAACGACCAGAGGTCTTCGATCGAGCCGCCGCCGCGCCCGACGATGAGCACCTCGGCCTTGCCGTGGCGGTTCAGCAGCTCAATGGCCCGGGCGACCTCTTCAGCGGCGCCGTCGCCCTGCACCCGACACGGCGCGAGGTAGACGGGGATGCCCGGGAAACGCCGGGCGAGCACCTTGAGGATGTCTTGCAGCGCCGCGCCGGTGGGGGAGGTGGCGAGGCCGACGGCCTTGGGCAGAAACGGCAGGGGGCGCTTGCGGTCCTCATCAAACAGGCCTTCAGCGGCCAAGCGGCGCTTGAGCTCCTCCAAGGCCCGCGCCCGGGCGCCCGCGCCTGAAGGCTCCATCTGCCGCACGAGCACGTTGTACTTGCCTTGGGGCGAGTACACGTCGATGCGGCCCCGGCAGATCACCCGCTCGCCGTCGCGTGGGGTCCAGCGCAAGAACTGGTTCGAGCCCTTGAACATCACGGCGGAGACCGTCGCCGTCTGCCCGTCGATGAGGCTGAAGTACCAGTGGCCGGAGCGGTGGGCCAAGAAGCGGCTGACCTCTCCTTCGACCCACACCTCTGGGATGGCGCGATCGAGGGTGTCCTTGATGCGCGCGTTCAGCTCTCCGACGGTCAGCGGGCGGTCCATGGCAGCTCAGGGTGCGCCTCGGCGCGGGCCAGGGCGAGGGTCAAGGAGCACGAAGCCCCCCGCCGAGGCGGAGGGCGCGTGAGGAACCATCGTGGGGAGGATCAGCGGAACATCACCCAAGAGGACTGCACCGGGTCGGCGCAGTCGCCGGAGAGCTCGTAAGAGGCGATGGTGCACACCGTCATGAGCTCGTCGGTGATCTCCATGGCGAGGTCTTCACCCTCGTACATGGTGATGGTCTGGCCGTCGGCGACGAACTCCAAGGTGAAGGAGCTGCGCTCGCCGCACTCGTCGGACTGGGCGGTGCCGACCACCTCACCGACGCGGTAGCTGAGGCCGGGGATGTCGTTCGCGGCGAGGCCAGGCTCACCACGGTTGGCCTCTAAGGCGTAGACGAGGCCGCCACGGCTGTTCGTGAGGCCGAAGCCCGCGGAGCTCGAGCCCTCGCTGTCGCCTTGGCGCACGACGAGGCTGACCTGCTCATCCTCAAACACGTTCACCCAGGGGGTGATGTCCCAGCCGCCGGAGTCGCGCCAGGCGTAGCCGAGGCGGAAGGTGTTCCCGGCGTCGTCGCGGATGGTGGCGACCCGGGCGGGCGCGTCCGCGCAGGGGATGAGGTTGTCGTTGAAGTCGGCGGGGGCGGCCTCATCGCGGATGAAGCGGCCGCGGATGGTGTACAGGCCGTCTTCAGAGGCCAAGGACTCGTCGCCGCCGAGGCAGACCACACCCGAGCCCGACCACATGCCCGAGGAGTCGGCCATGTCGAAGTACGAGAGCTCGTCGCCGGTCAAGAGGCTGCCCACGAACGACCCAGCGGCGAACCCGCAGCCGGTGAGGGCGGAGATCAAGAGGGTGGAGGCGCTGAGAAGTGCGGCGTTGCGCATGGTGGACTCCGACAACGGGAGAGAGGGCCTGAAGCAAGCATAGCAGCGATCGGGCCGAAGCGCGATCACCGCTATGGAATGTTGCCGCCCGGAGGCGACCGACGGGATCCTCAGCGGAACATCACCCAGGAGCTGTCCACGGGCAAGGAGTCGCCGCAGTTGTCGGAGACGGTCTCGTACGCGGTGATCGAGCAGGTGGTGTAGTACTCGTCGTCGGCGTAGAACCCGGCGTCTTCGCCGGAGAACAGCACCAGCTCGGACTCTTCGCTCACGAACTCTTGGGTGAGGAAGGCGCGCTCGCCGCAGTCGGTCTGGTAGCTGCCGACCCCTTCAGCGGTGCCGAAGCTGATGTTGGGGAGGTCGCCGTCTTGAAGCGCCCGGCCGCCACGACCGGCCTCTAAGGCGTAGCGGAGGCCACGGCCGTTGAACAGCGCGAAGCCCGCGGCCTCGACGCCGTCGGTGCGCACGATGGCGGAGACCGGCTCGTCGGTGTTCACCATGGGCCACGGGGTGGAGTCCCAGCCGTACATGCGCCAGGCGAAGCCGATGGTCCAGACCGCGCCCGCGTCGTCACGCACCCGAATGACCGTCTCTGGGGTCTGCCAGCAGGGGATGACGTTGTCGAAGTCGGGGCGGAGGTCGTTGAAGTTGGTGTCTACGACGCGGCCACGGATGTCAAAGCGCGTGGCGGCGGCCTCCTCCTCAGACAGCTCAGCGCTGGTGCCGAGGCAGACGATGGCCTCGCCTTCGGAGTCGGTGGCGCTGTAGGCGACGTCATTGTAGTAGTAGCTGTCATCGCCGAAGAGCAGGCCGGTCACGGCGCCGCCGACGAACCCGCAGCCCGTCGTGAGGGCGAGGGCCGAGGTGAGGAGCGGGAGCGCGAGGCGAGAGGCGGTCATTGGGACCTCTGGGTGTTTGGTGCGGTTCGCGCCGCCAGTATAGCAAGCGCTGTGCCAGCCCCGTGGCGCTAAAAATGGCGCTCGTGGGCGTGTCACCGCGACATCCATGTCATCCTGCGGGACAGCCCCACCACGGCCGCCACGCCGAGACCGATCCAGGCGCCGGCGCCTAGGCCCAAGGTCCAAGCCCAGGCCGGGCGGTAGCTGAAGGTGACGCTGTGGTCCCCCGGCGGGAGGAGGACGCCGCGTAGGCTGAGGTCGGCGCGGTGAAGCGGCGTCGGCGCGCCGTCCAGCGCCACCACCCACCCGGGGTAATGGGTGTCGGTGAGCACCAGCACGCCGGGGCCTTGGGCCGTCAGCGTGACCTCGTCCGGGGTGTAGCGGGTGATCGTGGCGCCGCCGCCTCGTGGGCTCGTGGCCTCGTCGCAACGATCGTCCCCTTCGCCGAGGAGCACGGCGACCTGGGCGGGGTCCACGGCCTTGAGCGTGGCCAGCGCGGCGTCTTCATCCTTCGCCCACGACACGCAGGGGGCGACGAAGGCCCGGGGCAAGGCGCCGGTCGCCTCAAACACCCGCACTGTGCCCTCCTCCAGCGCGACGGCGCCGCGCTCGATCAGCCGAGGGTGGCGCAGGGTGTGCGTCGTGAGCAGGTTTCGCGCCCCGAGCAGCTCTGCGATGGCCAGGCCCGCCTCAAGCTGCCGGGCCTTCTCGGGGCCGTGGTCGAGGCCGACGTCGAGGCCCGCGGCGCCGAGCAGGGCCTCGTGGCCGGGCAGGCGCAGGGGCGAGAGCGCGATGACGTCGTGGGTGCCCCACACGAGGCCGATGGACGCGCTCATCAGCTCGCGGTCCAAGGCGTGGGGCACGACGCGGTCGATGACCGTGGTGCGGTCCAGAGACGCGGCGGACCCCTCGGGCAAGAGCGCCAAGGTCGCGGGCGGCGCGGTGACCCGCTCGGGCGCCACCCGGGGGTTGTAGTCGTAGAGCGTGACCCCGAGGTCGAGGCCGACCAAGGCGACGAGGGCCGCCGAGGCGCGCTGCCGAAGGAGCAAGGCCAAGGCCCCTAGGCTGAGCGCCGGGGCGACGAGGCCCCAGGTGCCGTTCCAGCGCATCCCCGCGACCAAGGCGTCGATTCGGGCGGGGCCGTCGGGGCGATCCCCCAAGGCGCCCAGGAGCACGCCCCGGACCATCGGCTCGACGACGCCCAGCGCGACGGCGCCCAAGAGCCCGCCGACGACCAAGACCCCGAGGGCCCCAGCGGCGAGGCGCGCGCCCTTGCGGGCCAAGGCCTCGCCCTCGTCACTTTGCAGGCGGTCGAGGCCCCCGGCGGCCAAGGCCGCGACGGCCAAGGTCACGAGCCAAGAGAAACGCGCCGGGAAACGGAACAGGTCAAAGCCCGGGACGGCGCGCAGCAGGTCGTAGGCCGGGGTGTAGCGGCCCAAGCTCCACAGGAGGCCCAAGATCGCCAGGGCCCACAGCGCCCGGCCTCGGCCCCAGAGCGCCAAGGCCAAGGCCGGAAAGCCAAGGTAGAAGCAGTCCTCCCAGTGGGTCTCCCCGGTGCCGAAGTAGGCGGCGGCCTTGTGGACGTAGGTGAGCGGGATGTCCGCTGGGCGCTCCCAGCCCCAGAAGCGGGGGAGCACGGCGTTCAGCAGCTCTTGGGGCGGCAACGAGCCGATGCCCGCGAAGGCCTCGTCTACGCCACCCGCCCGGGCGCTGAGCGCGGCGAGCTCGAAGCTCGCGGCGAGCTGCGGCGCGGCGGCGGCGAGGCCCACGAGCGCGGCGAGACCCGCCTTGGCGAAGGCGGGCAGGGCAGGGCGGCTCATCAAGAACAGGAGCAGCGCGCTCAAGAGCCCGATGGCGCCGAGCTGGGGGTGACCGGCGGTGCACAAGGCCGCGACGGCGACGGCGAAGGCCAGGGCGCCGCCCTCTCCACGGCCCAGACGCCAGGCCGCGCCCAAGGCCCAGGGCGCCCAGGCGGCGACGGCGTGCATCCCGGCGTAGGTGACGTGCGCGGTGAGGAAGCCGCTGAGCATGACGATGAGGCCGCCAAGGGCGCTCGCGAGGCCGCTTCGGCCCAAGCCCCGGCACAGCCACCAGCCGCCCAGCCCCGCCCAGGCCGTGTGCAGCACGATGGCGAGGCTGAGCGCGGTGTGGGACTCAAAGAGCAGGCCGAGCGCGGCGTAAGGTGGGTAAAACACGCCGGTCTGCCCGTCGGCGGCCAGGGGGAACCCCGCGCCGATCTCCGGGCACCACAGCGGCCACTCCCCGAGCTGAAACCGAGACGCCGCCCAGTGTCGCCAGGGGTGGTGGTGGTGGCGCAGGTCATGGGACCAGAAGACGCCTCGGCCCACGAGCACGTCCGGCGCCTGGGCGGCGGCGACGGCCAAGAACAGGCCCGCCGCCCACGGCCAGCGCTCAAGACGCGGCGGGATCACTTCTTGTCGCCTCGCTCGACGTAGCCGAGGGCCTCCAGCATCCCCTGCTCGCCGAAGCCCAAGGCCCCCGCTCGGCGACCGCAGGGCGTGCTCGCGGCGGCGGGGGCGGCGCGAGACCGGGCGGCCTCGACGGCGAGGACCTGGCCCGTGGCGATGTTGGTCAGCTCGCCTGGGTCTTTGGTGAGGTCGTACAGGGCCTCGGTCTTGGCGTCGGGGTCGAAGATGTACTTGACCCGGGCGCCGGTCTCGGCGGGGGCGGCGCCCTCGGGGGGCGTCGCCACGGGCGCCTCTGACCAAGCCGAGCGCAGGCCGAACAGGCAGCCCTGGGAGAGATCG